>JAOZQN010000789.1 GCA_029932195.1 Bacteroidales bacterium
AATTAGAAAACATGTTAAAATTGTGTAAGTTTCCAACTTTACGTGGGTAGCCCATCTTTTCATATATTGGCGGAACAAATACAACTAATGCAAGTAAAAATTATTCTAATTCCTACAACTCAAATAAATATACAAATACGAATTTAGAAATTGTGATTTTTAGTTTAGACAAAAGCAACTACTGTAATGGCAGTTGCGATAGATATGTTATTACTTTTAATCAAGATATAGATGGAGCAAACGAGTGGGATTTAAGTAAGAACCAGATTTATGTTTACCGTAAGCACAACGGAGAATGGCATTCGTCAAGTAGCCTAACTACCTCATATATTGCACGTGATAAAAGTGATGTGGAAAAATGGGCTATTAAAAAATATTCAAATTAAATCTTTTTTCTTAATAAAAATTGTTATGTTGTAAAAAAAGAACACAACAGAACAATTTTTTATGAATACTGACGCTAATCATCGCAAAATAAAACGAAAATAAAACAGAAAATATTTGTTAAAAAAAACTTGAAAATTGAATATTCTTACATGTAACTAAATTCGCAAGCGTTTGCAAAACCTTGTGGTATTAGTTCTAAGTGCATGTTTGTGAGACACTTAAATGTAGCTGTATTTAATGTTTAAAAACCATCTCCTCCGATATGTTACACACTTGTATTATATAATATTGGCTATTAGACATGTAATTGAACCATTATTATACCATTGAAACATTGACATTATACCATTGAATCATTACTTATAAACAATAATTTACTAACCTATTTAATTTAAAAAACCATGACAAATTTATTTATTTCTATCATCACAAGCCTGATGATTTTATTTGGCACTCAGGCAAACGAAGAAGGTATTTCACAAAAAGGAGAAGGCTGTTATTTGCAACTTATTGGAGTAAAGTGTATTTCGCAAGAAGATTTTACTGGAACAGACCAAATTTACATTAATATAGATGGAACAAAATACACCAATACTGCAAGAATAAGCGATGGGCAGTATATGGATTTAACTCATCTTGACCCAATTAGCATGAGTGGAGGTGTAACTGTTACTATTTGGGAAGAAGACTGGGATCCAGATGATTTACTTCTAAAAAAATACATAGATTGTAGTTTTAAAGGTGCTGGACAAAAAACAGCCACAGGAACAAGTGATGCAAATTATAAGCTATATTATAAGGTGTATTAATTTTTAGACAAGGAGATAATACTGTGGACTGCAAATATTTAATTGCAGTCCACACAATCAGAATTTAAAAATGGAGTTACAAAAACGACAGTTCCATTGATTTTTATTAATAGTCTGATATATAACCAATTAATGATTAAAATTCATTTAATTTAAAAACGACTGTATCTTGTTTTAAATAAGTCTTTTAGATTTTTGTGTCTTTCCTCCAACCTAACTCCTCCAGCCTAAATTCCTCCTTCCTCCAGCCTTAATTCCTCCTTCCTCCACCCTAATTTCCTCCCTCCTCCACCCTAATTTCCTCCCTCCTAAATTCTATTTCCTTCCTAAGTCGTTTTTTAAATTATCAAAACCTATTAGGCTTGCTTTTGCATTTCCAACAGGTAATCTCATTTTTATTTTTAAAGGAATATAATTTCCATCATCGGAAATCCATATTTGAAGGTCGTCCTCTTTTTCGAAAGGATTGTTTTTTTCCAATACGGGGACAAATTTGAGGCAATTGATTTTTCCAAATTTAGTTTTAATCCTATCTTTTCCTACATATTTTATTTTTAGAGGATACAAATCATCTTCAAAAAAAGTAGTAATATCAATTGTTTCACCTTCTGAAATAGGTTTGTCAAATAATGAGCGGCGGGCATAGTAAAATGCGGACAGAATATCCAATGTATTATAAGGAACTTTGTGTTTGCCTGAGTTTACACTTACAACATATTTTTCTTCTCTAAAAAAAAGCACTTCGTTGTATTTTGTGTAATTATTTTCTCTAATATTTCGGACAGATTTTATGGGATAACCAGTTGTTATGTCGATATAACTTTCATAAATATCATATATTCTGGCAAATTGTGCTGCTATTCCAGTAGTTATTGCAACTGCTTTTACATGATATACATAAGTGTCGCCAACGGGAAATAAATCTATTCTCATTTTGGCTTCACCTCCTTTTATTAAGCCATATTTTACTTCATATCGCAATTCTTCCCCAACATTAAATGCCGAGTTTTTAGCGATAGAATCTAAGGTTGTTTCTTGCGAATAAATTTCCGACGAAAAAAACAACATCAATACAAAAAAAAAGATGTATTTCATTTTAATATTATTGGATTGTTATATTGTTGAATTGTTTTATTGTTGAATTGTTATATTGTTGAATTGTTATATTGTTGAATTGTTGAATTGTTTTATTGCTATAATGTTAAAATTGGGCGTTTTTCATATCTACTTTACATTTTCTAAATTTCAATTCATTAGCGTAGGGTTTTAAACCCTACGCTAATGAATTT
>JAOZQN010000188.1 GCA_029932195.1 Bacteroidales bacterium
TAATAACTCTACTTATCCATTGATATTCAAGTGTTTACAACTCCGAAACTTTAGTCCATTTATTTATCATTAGATAATAATAATATTTCTAAAATACCAAAAGAAGTTTTTGAGTTAGAAAAATTACAAATACTAACATTAAGAAATAATAATATAAAATCTCTTCCAAAAGGACTTTCTAAATTAAAAAATTTAAAGGAATTACTTTTAAATAATAATAATATTGAAGAATTTCCTGAAGTAATTTTTAATATTAGTAATCTTACAAGATTATATTTAAGAAGAAATAATATTAAATACTTGCCAAGGGAAATAATTAACTTAAAAAAAATTGAAACATTAAATTTAGAAGGTAATCCAATTTTTTTCCCACCAATAGAAATAGTAAAACAAGGACAACAAGCGATAAAAGACTGGTTTGACAGCCCAAAAACCGAAAACAATGAAATAAAACTAATACTAACCGGCAACACAACAGCCGGAAAAACTACACTTGTAAACTTTTTAACAAAAGGAGAATATACAGAAAAAACCAACTCAACACACGGGATACAAATAACAAAATGGAAAATTGATAATTTAAACGTAAACATTTGGGATTTTGGCGGTCAGGAATATTATCATGCTACGCACAGGTTGTTTTTAACATCAAATTCGGTTTATCTGTTGCTTTGGGAAAAATCTAAAAACAAAACCGATTTATTCCCAACCGAAATAATGATTTCAGGTAAAGAAAAACCAGAAATAAAAGACTTACAACATTATAAATACGATTATTGGCTTGACTTAACTCGTAAATATGCAAAAGAAAGTCCTATTTTTATTATTCAAAACAAAATTGATGACATTGAAAAAGGTAACGAAAAAGAACCAACAAGCGATATTGCAATAAGAAAATACGAAGTAAAAGAAGATTATCACCTAAGCATAAAAGAAGCATATTATCAAAAAGATAATTTAGATAGTGAATACAATTTACAATTCCGAATTTTCAAAAACAACTTAATAAAAACCCTGCAAGAAACAGCCAAAGGCAGAGAAATACAAGTTTACATAGCAAATGTAAGAGAAAAAATACGAGAACACGCCGAAGAAAACATCTGGAATTGGCAGCAATACAAAGACTTTTGCTACAAAGAAGCCAAAGCCGAAATGACAGAGCAACGCATGAAAATACTCACTCAATATCTGCACGATACAGGAGTCATTTTATACTACGGCTACACAGCAAGTCTGCAAAAAACAATTCTTAAAGAAAACGTTTTCATAAACCCAAGCTATGTAACCAAAACAATTTACAATATTTTAGATTACAAAGTTCAAGACAACAAAGGCAAATTCACAAAACAACAGGTAACAGACAAACTGCAAAACAAAGAAAAAGCCGAAACTTTCATTGCCTTAATGCAATCGCCAAATTTTGAGTTGATTTTTAAATCAAGGCAAGAAGCAGAAACCTATTATGCAACTCAATATTTACATGAAGAAAATCCTGAAAAAGACACAAAATCGTTCAAAAAGTTGAGTAGAAATGCAGAAATTGCTTTTGTAATATGTTTTCCAAACTTCTTCTCATTAAGTGTAATGAACCGTTTTATTGCACGCTACGGTATAGATGTGAAGGATAATATTGTTTGGAAATACGGAATTATTTTTGAACAAAACGATTTAGACGTTTTTGTAGAATGCAAATTCAAAGAACAAAAAATATTTGTAAAAACAGATATAAGAAATAAAACTCATTCTTTAATTAAAGAAATTTTTGATACTTTTACAGAATTATCAGATAATGATACTACAATTGAATTATCATTAGATAATAATAAATTTGACAGTTTAGAAAACATCAAAAAATATAATTTGCTGGAATATAAATTTTTAGCATCAAAAAGACAAAAAATTATGCCAATAAACGAACTTACGGGACAAGAGAAAAAAGTATTTAAAATAGCATTAGCTGATGCTTTTCCAACGGAAAAAGATTTAAACCTAATGACAGAAACTATTTTTGAAAAAAGGCTTAACCAAATTGCTACACCTGGAAATATTGAACAACAAGCCTATGAACTTATCAGTTGGGCTATTGCACAAGGCAAATTAGAACAACTAATGCAAGGAGCAGTAAACGAAAATCCAGATAATCCAAAATTAAATGAATTTTTGGAAAAATTTAAAATAGAAGTAAATATAGATGTTGAAAATACTAAACCACAAAAAAACATGTCAAATTACAAACAGAAAAAACTAAATAGACTGATAATTGAAGTAGAAGAAACTGAAGAACATCTTTCTGAATGGAAAAGCAAAAAACGATATGCTGAAAATCCGAATGAAGAAGCAAGATGTAATATTGAAATTACTAAGATAGATAAAGAGCTTTCAATATTAGAAAAAAAGATAGACAAATTGGAAAATGAACTGAACAACACTTCGGTTGTTAAAAATCAAACAGAAATAATCACGCCAAGTAAAAAAGATGTAATTTTATTTATCTGTTCTTCACCAAAAGGAAAAAACCCGTTAGATTTTGGAGCTGCATATAAGACAATAAAAACAGCAAAACGTCAAAGCTCAAAACGAGATTCTTTTGACATTGAAATAGAAGCAGGAGTAGTGGCTGATAATTTGATTAATTTAATTACAACAAAACCTTTTCCAAGTATAGTTCATGTTTCGATGCATTCATCAAAAAGAAAAGGACTTTATTTTGAAGATACTAATAGAAATGAAAATCCAATGTCGGTTGAAAAATTCAAAGAGATTTTTGAACTATTTGCAACATTACATAAACCAGATTTAGTAATACTTACGGCTTGTAATTCATTAAAACATGCAGAAGCAATTAAACCTTTTGCTAAATATGTTGTGGGAACAAATGATTTTTTACCTGATGAAATAGCTGTTTTGTATGCAAAGAAATTTTACGAAATGCTTTTTGACGGAAAAGATATTACATTTGCTCATAAAGCTGCTGTATTGTCCATTAAACATTCTAAAATTCCAGAAGAAGAGCAAGAGCGTATAAATACTCCAATTCACGAAATACTAACTTTATTAACTTAAAAATTATAAAAATGGAAATTTTAAAAAAGTTTTTTGAATCAAAAGGTTACAATGTTGTGGCATTGCCCAAAACGACAATAAAACCTCTACAATTATTGGTAAAAAATAAGAATATTTTAAACTCATTAGGAAATAAAATTAATGACCTTTTTGAGGAAGATGAAGCACCATTACCAGCAGTTTTTAGAAATAAAACAATCCCTGAATTTACAGGAAAAACACAAGTAACATTTCAACTTGATACAGGAATTACTTTACTTGAAGGTTTATTGAAAAATTTAAAATTAGGAAATATTTCTGCCAATTCTGAATTTTCAAAAACTGATAAAGTTGTTTTTTCGTTTGAAAATGTTTTAGAAGACGGCATTAAAGGATTTCTTGATTTAGATAAATATATATCTGGTTCTATACCTAAAATAGAAGATTTTAAATCTTATAAAAAGAATTTAGAAAAAAACGAACTTTTTATTATTACGTCAGTTCTAAAATGTAATGATTTTTCGGTTAAGGTAGTTGATAAAAATGCACAAAATATAACAGGAGATTTAGATATTGAAAAAACAGTAACAGTAAATGCAGAATTAAAAAGAGAAAAAGATAGTTCTTTTAAAATTGCATATAAAGGAAAAGAAAAACTTGTTTTTGCTTTTAAAGCTGTAAAAATAATTTACGATGCTCCAAAATGGTTTCAGTTTTGGAACGAAAATGAAATAGAATTTAGAATTAAAGCAGATACAGGATGGACATTGATGGGAGAAGAAGATTTTCCTATTACACATCTCAAACTAAACGATAGTCTTGCAAAATTTTAAATTAATATGGCAAATTTAGAAAGAATAAAAAAAAATATTGAAAGATTTAATCAAGATTTAGATGAGATTGAAGAATTACTTTCAAATTGGAAACGCAAAAAAAGAAATGCAGAAAATCCAAATGAAGAGTCGAGATGTAATACTGAAATAGAAAAATTGGAAAAAGAGGAGGAGGAGATAGAAAATAAAATTGCAGAATTAGAAGAGAAGTTAAATTCTAATTCTGCTAATCAAGATGAATATTTTGAATTATTATGCGGAATTGATTTTAAAGCTCAAGAAAATCAGTTTAAATCATTTTTAAAACATAGAAATTTTGCAACATTTGTTATTAGAAGTGAGGATTGTTATGAGCAGAGATGGGTTATAAGACAATTAGTTGAAAACTTCTCACATAACAATGAAGTATATACTTTTGATTTTTCACCTGGTATAGGTCTATCTGAATTATTAGATGATATGAAAAAGAATTATAATGTAGAATTTAAAAAAAATACTACTGTTCATAAATGCGAAAGAATCCGAACATCTCTTTTAAAAAAATTAGAAGGACATAATCAATTTATTATTTTAAGAAATTCATTTGAATTTACACACCCTGCAAAAACCAGTGTATCTGATAAATTTAATGAGATTGACGATTTTGTTGAACATTTTGTTGATGAGCTAAATCTCGAATTACAACCTAATATAAAATCAAATAAAATAATAATATTTTTTGTCGAAAACAATTTAGAGCATTACAATTTAAAATGTAATACAATTACTTGTAAGTTTTTTGAAAAAGCAGAAAATATTCATTCCAATTTTTATAATGAATGGCAAAATGACCCAGAAAAATTATTTTTCATTGGTTTTGAACCAATTCCAAATATTGACAACAATTTATTAACAACTTGGAAAAATAACAATCTTAATTCAGAAATATTAAAAGCATTTGAAAATAAAGATATTGACGAATTTATTGAAGAAAACAAAAATGGAAATCCTGATACAATTATTTTAGCTTTAAGTAAAATTTTAAATTATAACAATCCATGGAAAAGTTATTAACATACACAGACGAAAGTCTAAAAAAACAAGTAAAATTCTCTGACCACCAAGGAGAAGAACAAATTATTGACGTATATATTCCTTCTCCCGAACTTATTGATGCAGTAAATTTAACTCTTTATCTCAAAGAACGACCGCTGTTATTAATGGGAGAACCTGGCTGTGGAAAAACTCGTCTTGCCGAAGCGTTGGCTTATCATTTACATAAAGAAAAAATGCATAAACATTTCTTTAGATGGAATATAAAATCTGCAACCAAAGCAAAAGACGGAATTTACAATTACGATGCCTTAAAGCGTTTGTATCATGTAAATTTATTCTCACATAACATTAAAAACAACGCAATAGTAGAAGAAAAAAAGAAAATTGATATAGAAAATATTAATGACTATATAGATTACGGAGAACTTGTGAGAGCTTTTAACGAACCACAAAATGGAGACTTGCCAAATATTTTGTTAATAGATGAAATAGACAAGGCAGCTATTGATTTTCCGAATGATTTGCTTATTGAAATTGAAAAAAAAGAATACGTAATTCCTGAATTAGGAGATGAGAGTAGCAAAAAAGCAACAAGTAAAGTTATTATTATTATAACCAGTAATCAAGAAAAAGAACTTCCTGCTGCATTTCTGCGTCGTTGTTTGTTTTTCTACATAGATTTTCCAGACACTAACTTGTTAAAGGAAATTGTAGGGAGACATTTTGATATTAAGAAAGAAAATGCTCTAATGACAAAAGCAATTGAAGAATTTGAAAAAGTGAGACAAAATTTCCCCGAATATGAAAAAAAACCTTCAACAAGCGAATTGCTTGACTGGTTTGATATATTAAAATATTATAACACTTTAAAAGAAAAAAAAACATCAAAGAAAGAAAAATTATCAAAAGAAGAGCAAAGTTTAGTAAACCAATTAGATTTGCTCGGAACAGATAAACTCCCTTTCGCATCAGTATTATTAAAAACCTATGAAAGTTTTATAAATGCAAACAAAACAAACTAACCTACCTTTTTTTCCATTTTTCAATGCTCTTAGAAAAAACAGTGATTTTTTTTTAGGAATAGAAGAGTATTACACATTTATTAATGTTTTGCGTGGCGAATTTGTTTATAATAAAGAAACTGGTATAATTGATAGAAATAAATTATTAGATATATGTAAGTTACTATGGCTAAAACCAAATCAAAGTCCAATAATATTTGAAAACATTTTTAACGAATATATTACAAGAGAGATAAAAGAAGACTTTTTTAATAATGAAGACAAAAACAATTCTGACAATACGAATAACAACGAAAACGATTTAACAAATAAATCTAATAATTTAAAGACTTCGCAACCTAACGACACAGATAATAAAACAACTAATAATGAGGACAATCAAAATTCCAGACTAAAAGAACAAAAAACAGAACCTGATATTTCACAGAATAATCAAGAAACTGCAAATAATGAGCCAATTAATGTGAAAATAACTTTGGGAAATCCCGAAGGAGAAAATACAGGAGTTGAGACTGATAAGACAAAAATAAGAAAAAGAAACTTTGTCTTTACCACGGATTATTTTCCAATTAGTCGTAGGCAAGTAAGTTTATATTGGAATTACTTACCACAAAAAACAAAAAATGGAACAACTGATATTATAAATATAAATAAAACAGTTGAAAACACAGCAAAGCACGGATTTACCTCAGAGTTATTTTATCATAAACAGCATGAAATAATCAATAGTGCAATTTTGCTTACCGACCATAAATACTCCATGATTGCTTTTGACCAATTATCTGATTTATTGGAAGAAACATTGCATAATTCTTTTTTAATTAAGGGAGGCAATAAATCAAGAATGGACAGATATTTTTTCTACAATATTCCACATGATGTTGTGTTTAAAAATAGAGAGCATACAAAAATAGAAACTGTTAAAAATTTTCTTAGTAAGTATAAAAATAAATCATCAATTATTATTATTGTTAGTGATGCAGGGGCAGCACGTGGCAACAATTCTAACAAAAGAGTTCGTATAACTATGCGTTTTTTATACAAACTTTCTACAATAAATAAAAATGTAGTTTGGTTAAATCCAATGCCTAAAGAAAGGTGGAGAAACACATCGGCAGAACGAATATCAAGATTTGTCCCAATGTTTAATGTTGAAATAAATAATTTTAAGAAAATTGTTTCTGCTCTAAAAGGCAAAATATCTATATAATATTTTATCATAATTTGAAATGACTAATTTAAAACTAAATACTGATATAATTAACTCATACAAAGAACGATATGGAGAATCTAATTTTCTTTTAGTATGTATGGCATCTGTTCCGTTAATTATTTCACCTGATTTATTATACAATCTTTGGAACAATTTTAAAACATATTTTAAAAACGATAAACTTCAAACAGTTTCACACATAGCTGTTTCAGATATACTTTTATCTGTATTTTGTCGTCCCGTAGGTTTTGAAATATTCAAAATAGATGAAGAAATACGTATTTTACTCAGAAAAGAACTTGAAAAAACACTTGAATCAAGCGAAATTAAGCAAATTGCTACATTTTGAAGCAATATGTCCAAAAAACATATTCACCAGATAAAAAAAATATATACGATATTCATAGCATGTCTGCCGATATTATTCTTAATCCGAATAATGTTGCCAAAGAAGTTTACAAACAACTGATAACACAAACTATTATTAGTGAAAATAAAAAATTAAACTTATTAAATTTATATTTCCAACTTCACCCAACAAATAAATCGGATAAAGGAATTGATATTGTTCTTACTCAAATACCAAATAATGAAACAGGAGCAGATATTTTACGTATGAAACTCCCTAAAAGTTTAAAGAAGTATGTTAAAGAAATTGTTACGCAAAAGACAGAAGAAATAAATAAAATATTAGGATTTAATCTCACACATGTAGATATTGATAAAATAGAAAATAAAGAAACAAAAAACTCTTATTCTACAAATGAAAACAACAAAATAATAGGTTTAAATTTACGCAACAATAATTTAAAAGAGATTTCGTTTTTGGCTGATTTTCCAGAGTTGCAAGAGTTGTATTTGGGTAATAATAAAATTTCAGATATTTCTATTTTGAAAGATTTGAAAAGCCTGACAACTCTCGATTTAGGGTCTAATAAAATTTCAGATATTTTAGCATTAAAAGAATTAAGAAATCTTACAAGTCTCAATTTATTCAAAAATAGTATTTTAGATATTTCATCTTTAAAAGATTTAATAAATTTGACAAATATAAATTTATGGTCTAATAAAATTTCAGACATTTCATTTTTTAAAAATTTAAAAAGCCTCATAAGCCTCGATTTAAGTTCTAATAATATTTCAGACATTTCATTTTTGAAAAAAAATAAAAGTCTGCAAATTCTTTTTTTAAGGGATAATCAAATTTCAGATATTTCATCTTTAAAAGATTTAAAAAGTCTGACAAATCTCTATTTAACTTCTAATCAAATTTCAGACATTTCATTTTTAAAAGATTTAAAAAGTCTAATAGATATTGATTTAAGTTATAATCAAATTTCAGATATTTCATTTTTAAAAAATTTAAAAAGCCTGACAAATCTCAATTTAGTTTTTAATCAAATTTCAGATATTTCATTTTTTAAAAATTAAAAAAACTTGCGATATCTAACTTTAATGTCTAATCAAATTTCAGACATTTCATTTTTAAAAGATTTAAAAAGCCTGATATCTCTAAGTTTAACTTCTAATAATATTTCAAAATTATCTTATAATGTTTTCAATAACTTAAAAAACATAAAAAAATGGGATGACGTTTTTAATAATAATCCAATAACAAATCCACCACTTGAAATATTAAAACAAGGTAAACAAGCAATAAAGGACTGGTTTGATGATGATAATATTTTAAATCACAAAAATACAATTGCCTTACTAATTGGAGCTTCCGAATTCCCCAAAGACACAGAAGGGAATTTGAAACCTATCCCAAATATTGAAGTAAATATCCAAAAACTGAAAAAAGTTTTGATGGATAAAAATATTGTAGGCATTCCTGAACAGAATATTACCGTTTCTTTTAATGAAAGCAAAGCAGATATTGAAAAAAGACTTTTTCACCTTATAGATGCTACACAAAACTCAAAATATAATCTTTTAATATATTATTCAGGTCATGGTTACCCCGATTTTTCAGCAGGAAATTACAACATATATCTTGCTACACACTCCACCAATAGTAGAATAATAGCACAGGGAGCAATTAAAATAAATGATCTTGCTAATTACATAAAAGGTTGTAACTCCAAACAAAAAATTATTATACTTGATGCTTGTTATAGTGGTGAAATACATCTTTCAGGAGCAATGGGTGAAATAAATAGTCATATGAAAGTAGAGATGAATAAATTTGAAGGTTCTTTTGTTATATCTTCTACCTCAAAAGACAACTTCTCTCTTTTTACTACACACAAATCAGTTGAGCCTACATATTTTACAGGCGAGCTCATTAATGTATTAGAAAATGGAATAATAAACAAAGGGAAGTATATTAATACAAATGATATTTTTATTCAAATAAAAAAAAATCTTCTTATTAAAAAATTACCAGAACCACAAGTATCCTACCATTTAGATGCAGATAAAATTTTACTTGCAAAAAATACTTATTTTAACGAAGAAGGTGAAGAAAAAATAAATAAAATTGAGGAAAAAATAAAGTTTGCTAATAAACTGATTAAAAATGAACATTATAAAGAAGCGAGTAAAATTCTAAGATTAGCTTTAAGAGATGCACAAGAGTTGGAAAATAATAGAAGAATTATTGCTAAAATAGAAAACAAAATAAGAGATTGTAAAATTATACAAGAATACAAACCTTATTTTGAAAAAAAGAACAAAGAACAAAACAAAACAAAAGATCTTGCTGTAAATGTTTTAGAATTAGAAAAAAAAGATGTTAAAAAATATAAAAATGAGATAGAATATTTAAAAAAAGAACTTACGAAAAAAGAAAAAGAATTAGAAAAAAGAAATAAAAAAGAAGAAACTTTAAAAAAACATCTTGCGAACAAAGAAAGGGAAATAGAAGATAGAAATAAAAAAGAAGACACTTTAAAAAAACATCTTGCGAACAAAGAAAGGGAAATAGAAGATAGAAATAAAAAAGAAGACACTTTAAAAAAACATCTTGCGAACAAAGAAAGCGAAATAGAACGTAAAAATAAAAAAGAAGAAATTTTAAAAAAACATCTTGCGAACAAAGAAAAAGAACTAATAAAAGCAAAAAATAATTCAAGTTCAAAAAATATTTTCCTCAACGAAATAAAACTAATAAAATTTGACGAAAAAATCCAAGACACACCTCTAAGTGTAAGGTTGTTTCAATATTTTTTAGTAGAAGCAACATTCTCAAAAAAACAATTTGAAAAACAAATTCAGCGACAAGCTAATGAACTGAAAAAAACAAAAAGTAAGTATCATCAAGAACAAAAAATTGTCATTCTATATTTTTACGATAAAAAAACTCGTGCTTCTGAGAATTGGTTTGCAATGTATGAGTATAATAAAAGCATGAATATTGACAAATTTTCTTATAATGATATTTTGATGAGTAATTTTAACAATGGAGATAATACATACACTATTTCTAATCTTGAAGATGAGAACAAAACAGAGTGGCAAGAACAAGCAGAAAACACAATAAAAACTATATTAGAATATGCAAAATGGGATTATAAAAATAAAACAGTTACTATTTCTCTAACTCAAGAACATGAAAAAGAAGAACAATTTTATTCTTATGATGATTTATTTTGGTATTTAGTAACAGAAGCCGAGACAGAAGCAAATGGTTATATGTCTTTTGACAGAGAAAATAGAGAATTAGCAATGGACGAATTTGATGCAGAAGGTAAGGTGTTAATAATTTTATGTTTTTATAATAAAAGTTCCCCCAGTTTTTA
>JAOZQN010000189.1 GCA_029932195.1 Bacteroidales bacterium
AAGAAATTCTTAACTTAATTGCTAGGTCAAATCATTGTCCTGTGTAGTTACAATAAATTTATAATATTGTAAAATATTAACATTTTTTATCAATATATTGTGTAGTTTTAAATTTGCAAATCTATTAGCCCACCCCAGCCCTCCCAAAGGGAGGGAGCTATTTTTTCGTTTTTATCTTTCCATTTGGGTGGGGTGGGCTTATTGATGGATTGTTTACAGACTGCAATAATTTACATCATTTTTTTTATCTTTTTTCAAAAAACTCTTATATCTTTGTTTTTTTTAAAACACATATTTATGAAAGCAAATTATATAGAGCATATTGGAATAGCAGTAAAAAATATTGATAAGGCAAGAAAATATTACGAGGAAGTTCTTGGTTTAGAATGCTATAATATAGAAGAAGTTGCCGACCAAAAAGTAAAAACGGCTTTTTTTAAGGTTGGTGAAACAAAAATTGAGCTTTTAGAACCAACATCTGCCGACAGTGCTGTGGCAAAATTTATAGAAAAAAGAGGAGAAGGAATTCATCACATAGCTTTTGCGGTTGATGACACCAACAAAGCATTGCAACATGCAGAAAATAAGGATATTAAACTTATTGATAAAAAGGCAAGAAAAGGTGCAGAAGGTTTAGAAATTGGGTTTTTACACCCAAAATTTACGATGGGAGTGCTTACTGAGTTTTGTTCTTAATTTACGATTTACGATTTTTGATTAGTTTTACTGGATAAATAACTTGTGCGTTCGCCAATCGTAAATCGTAAATCAAAAATCGTAATTAATTTTCCAGTTTTTCTAACCTTTTATTTAGCTCTTCGTATTTTTGTTTTAGCTCTTCGTTTTCCGATTTTAGCTCGTTGATAATTATTTGTTGTTCTTTTACAGCCTCTACCAAAATAGGAGTAAAACGAGTATAACTGATAGATTTTCCTCCATTAGAATTGTTGGAAACAAGTTCTGGATATGTTTTTTCGAGTTCTTGGGCATCAAAACCAAAGGTGGTTATGCCTTTTTGATTGTAGCTTATTCCATTTATAAGTTCTAATTTTTCTAATGTATTATTTATTGATTTTGAATTTTTACCACTTTTAGCAGGTGGTTCAGTTGTTATTCCATCTACGTTTAAGTCCCCTGCTATATCTACATCTCCACCAATATCTAAATTCCCATTTTTATAAAGCACCATAGCATCACTTCGAGAGCCAGTTCCTGTACCATTTCCTGCAACAAAAAGTGGCTCTGTTGCAACCCAAGAAATAGGCGAGCCTGTAACTGTTGCAAACTGTCCTATATATAAACTTGCGTAACATGCTGTATTGTCTTCACCAAATACAACAGAATAATTTCCATCTGCTGTTGTATTTAATCCTCCTGCAATCCCTCCGAATCCGTTATTTGTTGTCCGACACCCCTCACCAAAAACCATTGAGTTTTCTCCATTTGTAGTATTACCATTACCAACAGTAAGCGAAGAGGCTGCTACAACATTATTATTTTGTCCTGCAACAAATGCATAATCAGAAGATGCTGTAACGCTATTTCCTGTGCCTGTAACAAGACTACTTGCTCCATCGGCAGTATTTGTCTCCCCAAAAACTGCAGCACCAATACCATTTGCTGTTGTATTATATCCAGTGGCAAAAGAATAATTCGCAGAGGCAGTTGTATTTCTACCAAAAGCAACAGAATAGTTACCTACAAAACCATCGTCCCATTGGATACCACTCACTCTACCTGCTCTAAATGCTGCATTTCCATGAAAAAACACCATTCTTGTGCCTGCACCTGCAATAGGCATATTACCACCAGCACCATAAGTTCCTGTTGCTACAATTCCTCTTTCGTCAGGGGCAAAAATATAATCGGTTGCGTCTGTCCAAAGACCTCCTCCGCCTCCCGCTTGCTGATTAATCCACGTAGAAGTTCCATCATCGTAAGTAAGAACTTCTCCATCGGCTGGAGTTGTAATCTCAACACCGTCTATTTCACTTAAGGTAATAGTAAATGGAGAATTAACCCAGTCTGCTCCATCAAAAATTAGAAATTCATCTGTTGCAGGAGTGCCAATATTTGCTGTTGCCAAATTATCAAAATCTAATTCTTGATTTGTCCAATCTGAGCCATCTCCAATTAAAACATGATTCAGTGTTGGTGCTGTTCCCGCAATTACATCAACTAAATCGTAGAGATAAAGTGGGTCGCCACTAGGACTAAGAGTAACATTTATCCATTCCGAACCGTCCCATTGTAAAACTTGATTTGCCGTAATTCCTGAAATATTTACATTTGCTAAATCTTTAATACCAAAAGGTAATTTTCCATTTACTCTCACAACATCTTCGGCATTTTCTGCAACAAGCGAATATGGAACTGATTGTAACTTAATTGTTCCCATATCTATAAGTCCGTTTCCGTAATCTGAGCTACCAAAATCTACTCGCATTTTCATAAAATAATTTCCACTTGCAACATCATACCAATTTACATCGGTAAAATTAGTTGCACTTCCCTCGTAGGTTGTTTGTCCGTTGCCTATCTGGATAGAAAATAACCCAAACTCATTGGTTGTAGGATAATGGATTTCTTGCCATATAATATTACAACCAGTAGTAGTCTCGCAGTCGGTGCCTTGCATTATGTTTATTTCCAAAATAACTTCTTGATTTATTATTGGAGAACCATCATCAGCTCTTGCTACTGCCTGATAATTAAATGTTTCTGGAATTGTTTGTGCAAATAAATTTATCTGAACAAATAATATTATTAATAAGATAGTTAAATTTTTCATGGCTTTATTTTTTTTATTGCTGTATTGTAGAATTGCTTTATTGTTGCATTGTTAAATTGTTGTATTGCTTTATTGTTGCATTGCTAAAAAACATCCTAGTAATTCAATAATTTTTAACAATATAGCAATTTTTAACAATTTAACAATATAACAATTTTCAACAATGCTAATGTTTTATAGTTTTATAAGAATAAAAAATTTCATTAATATAAATTCTAACAAAATATTGTCCTATTTCTTGATTTTCAAAGTTTAATTTGATGGTGTTATAATGTGCTGAATTGTTTTTTTCTACGGGTAAATTTATTTGTTGTCCTGTTATATCAAAAACGGATATTTGCAAATTTGCAATTTCTTTTTTGCTCGTAATATTTATCGTTACACTGTTTTTTGTAGGATTTGGATATGCTCTTAATTCTACATTTTGGATTATCGTATCTTGTTGCTCTATTTTTTTTATTGAAATGCTTGTAGGTTGCTCAAATCCCTGAGTAAGAATATATTGATTGTGAGATACTGGCGTAATTAGTTCACCAATTGTAAACGAATAATAAATATTTTCCGTATTTGCCACACTCCCTCCACTTGAAATCACAGACGGTGTTAAAGTTTGTGCATCAATAGTTTGCGAAATAATTATTGTGAGTATTATTAAAAGTGTTTTTTTCATTATTTGAGTTATTGTGTTTTTTAGTTATCGTGTTATCGTGTTTTTGAGTTGTCTAGTTGTAAATTGTTGAGTTATCGTGCTTTAAGACGCTTAGCGTAACTCAAAACACGATAACTCAAAACTGTTTTATTTTCCAATTTTTTTATTAAACGAGATAATAGTTCTGTTGTTTCTTCTGCGTCCTTCTGGGGTATCGTTAGATGCTATTGGTCTAGAATCTCCCATTCCCGAAGTAAAAATTTGATTTCTATTTATTCCTTTGGCTTTCAAGTAATCTTCAACAGCAATGGCTCTATCTTCCGATAAAGTTTGATTGTGTTTCTTTGAACCAATATTATCAGTATGAACTTCTATTTTTATTATTAAGTTTTTGTCGGTCTTCATTTTAGAAATATATTTATCCAATTCACCATAGCAAGACGAAAATAGTCGGCTACTGCCTTGTCCAAAATTAATTGCTTGAGAAGTTTTGCTAACAACCCAAGTAGGCTCATTAGGATTATTTTGATGTGTATTATTATTCGTATTATTCGTATTTGTATTACTTCCAAGTAGTTTGAGGCTATCAATTTTAGCCTCTAATCTATCAATTTCATCAATTCTAATTAAAGTTTCTTCTTGTAATTTTTGTTCTAAATCTGCAATTTGATTTTCTATATATTCTAAATCTGTGGCAGATTCGTCTAATGGAATTGGGAAAATAGTTGGTTGTTTTGGGTTGTTTGCTCTTTTAAGCAGGAAGCCCATCGTAAATTCGTGTGTTCCCGAAGTTGCTGTTGCAAGTCCACCAATTCCAAATTCGTAGCTATAATTTAGCACAATTCTATCGCCAACAGCTCCACCTACCGATGTAGCAATACTGTTATCGGCTCTGTAACTTGTTCCTGCCCAAACTCTGTCGTTCATTTTTGCAAGCAAGCCTACTTCAAAATTAAGCTCACTTTTTTCGGTAGTTCGGATTAAGACCAAAGGTGTGAGAGCAATTTTTTCGGTAATATTTTCTTCCCAAGTTGCAAATGCAATATAATGTCGTTGGAGCTGATAACTTGCGTCAGTATCCTTATAATCAAAGGACATACCAATTGTGCGAGGCACAGAAACACCAATATTTATTCCATTCATAATAAAAACAGTGCTTATTCCTACATCAAAAGCAGTTACTGCTAATCCATTGTTGTTCTGCAACATAGGATCAAGTTGTGTGCCGTAGGAATTTACTTTGCTCAAATTTATTTGATTTCTAAATAATTGTGGAGCAATTCCAAAATTAAGTGCAACATTATCTCTAAATCGGAGGTGATATGCGTAAGCTCCTGTGATATAAATTTGTGAGAAATTACCACTACTTTCTGCTATTGCCGAAAATCCGTAGCCCATGTTTCCGAGCATTCTTCCACTGAAACTTGCAGTAGTTAATTTTGGAGCACCCTCCATACCAATCCAATTCTGACGATAGTTTATAAATGCCTCTGTATGACCGCTATATCCTGCAAAAGCGGGTGCTATGGCAAATTTATTTACCAAAAATTGATTTTGAATAGGAATTTGTTGAGAAAAAACAAAATTCGCTGTTATTATCAAAAAAAGGGTTATTATTATTGCTTTTTTCATTATATTTTAAGATTTATAATTATTTGTTCTTAGTTTTCTATTATTTTTATTTGTGAACTTTCTTTTTCATAAATTTCATTAGTCGATAGTTCTACTATTATTTTAATTTTAAAATTCTCATCTAATTCAGGAGCTTTTTGTAAATATAAATCCATTCTACTTCCGTCAATAAAAGTAGTATCTTTATCTAAATACTTGTCAATACTGGTTGCTCCTACTTCTGTATAACCTATTTCAAATAAATTATTTATTGTATCATTAGCCAAATAATTGGAATCAAAATCATTTAAAGTAATTATAGTTATTCTATCTAATTTTTCATTTTTTGAACCTTTGTAGCCATTATCTGCACAGGAACAAGCAAATGCTGAGTTTATTAATGAAAATTTTGGATAGGTATTGTGGCTAATATAATCAATATTATAAAATAATTCTATATAATAAAGGTCTGAGAAGTTTACGACCTCATCTTCTGATACATTTTCTATTCCATTTTCAGTTCTTTTAGTAATTCTCATATCAATGCCATTAATATCAAAATATTCGTAATCCACTGGTGGACAATCGCAATTAAAAGGAGAACAATTCTGAAAATTAATTCCGATTATAAGTATTAAAGCAAGTAATATTTTTTTAGTTTTCATCTTAAAGAAAGAATTGTTAAATTGTTGCTTTACAGTATGTAGTTTTTTATTTGTAAATATTTTACGCAAAATTGCAACTTTGTGTGATTGGAGTTAGTCAAGGGGTAACTTTAAGTTACCCTTTGACTTTATTAATGTTTGGATTGTTAATTATTCATTATAATATTCTGAATATGAGGTGTAAAGCAATTATTAATTGTTCATTATTCATTGTTCATTAATTTATCTAATCAAATCTACATATCCAGTGGCAGTTTTTCGTCCTACGGTTTTTATTATGTAGTAATATGTGCCAGCATCTAACGCTTGTCCCGAATTATTTTTTCCTTCAAAACCTCCAAGATTTGTATAATCATTATTTTCGTAAACTTTTTGTCCCCATTTATTAAAAATAGCAACAAAAACTGCTGATTGATAAGAAACCAAACCTGAAATAAATAAAATATCATTTGCACCGTCGGCATTATCTGGTGTTAAAATATTATTTTTAACCACAATATTTAGACTATCTTCTGGGATTGGACTGTCATTTAAATCTATGTTTACACTCACAGAGTCGGAGCAATTGTATGGGTTAGAGGCAATTACAGAGTAAGTTCCTGATTCCAAATAATAAATCAGAGAATCCGTTTCGGAGGTAACTTCGGAATTAATATACCATAAAAATTCGTTGTCGGTTTCAGCAGTGCTTGCTGTTAGTGACTGAAAAAAGACATCGTTAATTAATGTAACAGAAGGTGTTGTATTTATTGTAATAACAATAGAAGTACTATCTTTACTTGCATCGGAAAATGTTAGAATAAGCCAAACTTCAAAAGAATTTGTTTCTTGATAAATATGCACAGGATTTTCTCGCCAAGTATCTTTTCCGTCGCCAAAACGCCAATGCGAAGCCACAAAATTTACCGACGACGTGTTTGTGAAAATGACAGAATCGCCAAAACAATAGGTAGAAACCTCTTTATCCGTAGTAATCTCTTGCGAATAAGATTTTGTTAATGTGCTGAAAATTAAAAATATCAGTATAAAATAAAATGATTTTTTCATTGTTTTTTTTGTTTATGGTAGAATTGTTAAATTACTTTAAAGTATAATAAAGTTTACAAAAATAGTATTGCAATAAAAATGCCAATTTTTGGTATTTTTCACGAATGCCAATTTCTGTGTTACTTTTGAAATTTTAAAATACTCATTTACAGAGGTAAACTTCAATTCTAAAATTTCAAAAAAGCCTTGAACTTGACACTCATAAAAAATGCCAATTTTTCAACTTATGAAGTTGTTAAAAAATAAAATTTCAATTTGATTTAGCTAAACTATTATTTATCAGGCGAAAGCTAATTAAAAATTCAATATTTAAAACTCAACACTTCTTTTTTATTAAATAACGCAAAAAATAAAAATAAATTTAAAAAATCAGGGTTTGTTTTTACAGATTAAAAAAAAATATTACTTTTGGAAAATTAACAAAAACAAATGAATTACGATTTTTAATAATTAGTGTGTGTCCACAAAGTCGTAATTTTTTGTGAAATATCAAAAATAAATAAAAATTTATATCTGTAAAGTAACAATTTGGCAATTCTTACTTTATGGACGCACATTAATTAGCAAACACGTTTCCAAGTCCTTTTGGGACGTTTGAAAAGTGTTTGAATTAAAATAATTATAATTCGTAAATTGTAAATCAAAAATCGTAATTCATAAATCTCATGGGCTTTTTCTCAAACTTTTTTTCGTCAATATCTACCAAGGAGGATATTGAAAATCCAACAACTCAATTTGGAAAGTATTCTGATAGAAATAAAACATCGGAGCAATTAGAAAACTGGAAACAATCAATAAAACTATTTGAAAATAAGAAGTATTTAGATGCTTTTGAAGAGTTTTTTAAATATTTAAAAGATTCTAAAATAGAAAATGTAAAATATACAAAAGAGTTAGAACAAATAAAATTTGAATTTTATCAAGGCTCAAAAGTAGTAAAAGGGTATATAAATAAAAAAGAAGTTTCGGCAATTTCGGAAGTTGTACAGTTTGATAAAGCTAATGTTGCAGTAATGAGACGTTTACTTACCGAAAATTATTATCTATGGTTTTGTAAATTTTCTAAAAAAGATAATATTTTTACTTTGCAACATCGCACACCTACGGAAGATGCACACCCTTCTTCGCTATATTTTTCGTTGAAAGAGCTTGCTAATATGGCAGATAGCTTTGATGATATTTTGGTAGATGAATTTCCGTTTCTTAAACCTATAAATATAGGAAAAGTTGAAAAATTACCAGAACAGGAATTAATTATAAAGTTAAAATTTCTTAAACAAATTATTAATCAGACAATTAAGAAAGTAGAGGGTTTGTCCTCAAATAATTTTAAAGGGGCAATTTCTTTTAGCTTATTAAACTTAACATACAAAATTTATTATTTATTTGCCCCAGAAGGCACACTTTTAGATGAGCTTAAACATATTCAAAGTCTTTTTTGGGTGAAAAATGATATGTCTGATGAGGTGAAAAATCAGAAAATGATTGTTGAATTAAAAAAAATTGTAGCAAAACCAGACGAAGAGATTAGCAAATCATTATATAAAGTAACTTCCACATTTCCAGTAGTTAAACCTACACATTATAGCAAAATTATTGAATTTGTAGAAACTGAAATTGAAAAAATTCATTGGTATAGGGAGAATAAATATTTTGAGATACATCAAGCAATTTGTGAATATATTGTGAGTTATTGCACGTTTACCTACGGCACTGACCCTGTTATAAACGACTTATTTCAAGTGTTTTGGAAAGTTACAAACCATGAATATTACGAAGAACTTGGTTTTGTAGATGAATTTGTGAAAAAAGGCAACTTAAATTCACATAATATAGCAAAAAGAATTAATAAAATAATAAGTGCGAATAAACAACAGTATCCAAAATTGGTTTTTAATACAAGAGGACTAAATTTTAGCTCAACACATGAATTTGCTTCCAGCTTTTTATACGAATTTATGAATTGTGAATTTAAAGCTGATTAGGAAATTTTCAGTTTTAAGTGTTTAGTTTTTAATCAGATATAGACTAATAATTAGCAATTTAGATAGAACAAACAGGAGGGTTGTTTTTTAATAGTGCCTTAATTAATAAAAGTTTTAAAGTATAAAGTAATTATAAAAAATGGATATAGAAAAATATAAAAAAGTAGTAGTTCAAATAGCAACTCCTTGGGGAACAGGAACTGGTTTTTATTTGAAATCGGAGAATATTATTATCACAAATAATCATGTGGTAAATGGAGCAAGAGAAGTTGTTATTTCTAATAGCTCGGAAAAAAAACAATCGGTAAGTGTTTTGTATGCCGATTCGGTTTATGATTTGGCTTTTTTGCAAGTTCCTGAAAATAACGATTTTGAGGAAATAAAAATATCCGAACAAAATAATATAGCAGAAGGACAAAAAATTATTGCCATAGGACACCCTTATGGTCTTAAATTTACTACTACTCAGGGTATTATCTCAAAAGCAAACAGAGCTTGGAATAATATAGATTATATTCAAATAGATGCAGCAATAAATCCAGGAAATAGTGGTGGTCCTCTTATTAATACAGACAATGAGGTTGTTGGAGTAAATACATTTATTCTTTCATCTGGGCAAAATTTAGGTTTTGCTTTGCCTGTGAGCTATCTAAAAGAAGCAATTGAGGGATATAGAAAATTTGAGGGAGAATTTGTAATTCGGTGTAATTCTTGCTCTAATTTACTAACAAAAAACAATGTAGATGGTGAATACTGTTCTCATTGTGGCGGAAAAATTGATAAGGAGCTAATAGAGGGCAAAAAATACGTCCCTTCTTTTGCAGGAAATAAAATAGAGCAAATTATTGAGGCATTAAATCATGATGTGAAATTATCTAGAGTAGGACAAAATTTTTGGGAAATAGAAGAAGGCTCGGCAAAAATAAGCATAAATTACAATCCTAACACAAAGTATATAGTATCATATTCAACACTTTGCAGAATTCCAAAAGAAAATATTGGTAAAATGTATGAATACTTATTAAATGAAAATAGCAAAATAAAAAGCCTATCTTTTAGTGTTAGAAACCAAGATATTATTTTGTCGTCTATGTATATTTACGACGAAGATATGCACATAGATACTGGGATTGAGCTATTTAAAAACTTATTTGAAAAATCTGACTACTACGATGATATTCTTATAGAAATGGGAGGAAGACCAATAAAATAATACACAGTATTTTTTTTTAATTATATGATTTATGAGAAGATATATTTCTGGATTATTTTAATAACTGTTTCAGTTGTCATGTTTTTTATAAAACAAGAAAACAAACGGTTTTTAATGTATAAAGTTTTTCCAAGTTTATTGCATTTCATCGTTGCAACTACGGGAGCAATAATTGTAGGTGTTTTTTACAATTTAGACTATCAAATATTTTGCAATCCTGTCAGCTGGACAAAATGGTTTCTAATAGGCTGTTGGATAAGTTTTATATTAGTTTCTATTTTTAAAAAAATACAGTTTGTAAAAGGGTTGGTTTTAGGATTAATTTCAGTTGTTGCTTTTTATATTATATTATTCGGAAGCACTGAATATCTTGGATTTATATTCATAAATTCTGTTATTTTTATACCTCTCTTTTTTGTTGCCTATTACTTAAATAAGAAAACAAAAAGTAGAAAATTTGACTTCTTAAATTTTTATGGAGTTGTTGTTTTACTCCCATATATTATTTTGTTTTTTGCTTTTAGTCAAATTAAAAATACAACAAAAACATTTAAACTGTCATTTATAATACCAAGTATTTTAATTCTATTATTTTCTGTTTTCACTGCATATAAACTAACAAAAATTAATTCAAAAATAACAAAAGCAAACTATGATTTTGTTGCTGTTGAAGAGTTTAAGAATAATTTTACTGATAGATATTTATTAGAACTCTCACTTGGAGTGCATTGGAAATATCATACAAAAATTTGTTTATATGATGGTTGGAGACCACCATTTCATGATCCTGTTGTGATAATTAGCCGAAATATATCTGCAATTTTTTCTGAGAATTATGAAATATCATTAGATTTAAAGAAAAGGTAACTACACAGGACAATGATTTGACCTAGCAATTAAGTTAAGAATTTCTTTAA
>JAOZQN010000790.1 GCA_029932195.1 Bacteroidales bacterium
GTGGGGGAGTTAGTTTAATAGGTAGCAACAGCATATTTTTTGCCTACAACGAGGTTCATCACAACAACACAAATTATATTAATAAAAAGAAAGATACTAATATTAAATTAGAAATTACAAATCCTGAAATTATTTCAAATAAATTAAAACTCCCGAAATATCTTAATAATGAGAATTTTGCAATAACAAATAATAAATCTCAAAATAAAACAAAGAACCCGCCAAAATTTAACGGTGCAGGTGGAGGAATTGCCATAGATGGAGGAACAGGACTTGTTGCAAGTAATAAAATTCATAATAATTTAACAACTTATAAAGGTGGTGGAATTTCTATTTCGGGAGGAAGTATTAATATAAACTCAAATTTTATTGCCTATAATACAGCCGATGATGCTGGAGGAGGAATATATATAAATGGAGATTATAACTCAAATATGTCAAATAATAGCCTTATTTTCAATACTTGCCAACAACAAGGCGATGCGTTACACATTGTAAATTCCAACCCTAATATCTACAACTCACTTTTTTGGTATAATAAAGGGGATAATTTTTATGGAGATATTTCTATTTCCAACGATGGCTCAGAACCAAATTTTTACAACTGTTCAAATACCTACGGAATAGAAGGCATCGACGGCGATTATATGGGAGGTTGGACATTTACAGGAGAATTTGAAAATTGCAATTCTTTTTATCCAGCTTTTGAATACTCTGATAATGAAATTATTGGCTTAAAAAATTATTCTCCAATGGTAAATATTGGAACAACAGATATTTCTGCATTAAATTTGCCAGAAAACGATGTCAATGGAAATCCAAGAATTGTCAATGGAACAATTGACATTGGTTGTTTTGAACTTCAAGGAACTCAAAATATAAATATTATTGGTGGAGAAATGAGTGGAACTATTTCATTAGGAGTCTATTATGCCAATTCAGATATTATTGTTGCAACTGGTGAAACTCTAAATATTGAAGCAGGAACAGAAATATATTTTTATGGAAATCAAGGCTTTAAAGTTGAAGGAAATATTCAAGCAATTGGAACTACCGAAAGTCATATTACAATTACAACTGCCGACACAACAGCATTTTATCCATTTATTCAATACACAACAGGTGGCTGGAAACATATTGCCTTTTTAGAACCAGATGAAGATAGTTATTTTGAATTTGTAGATTTTTCATATTCAAAGGTAAATAATCTCTTTTTAGATGATTTTGAGGATAATGCAGGCGGAGTAGCTATAATGATAAATGCTTCACCCCAGTTTATAAATTGCACTTTTGATAGAAACTTCACTTATGGTTCGGGAGGTGCATTGGCTTATTTTGACTCTGAATATAAGGGAGGCAAGATAGAAAATTGTATTTTCACAAATAATTCTGCCGTTTCAAATCTATATATGCTTGATGGTCAGGGAGGAAATGGAGGTGCTATTTTTACACAAAATTCAAGTCCTCAAATAACGAATAATCTTATAATTGGAAATCAAGCACTTCAAGGTAGTGGTAGCTATGGAATTGGTGGAGCTATTTATGCTGTAAATACTCAATCAAAACTTATAAATAACACTATTGCAGATAATTACTGTCCTAATGCAGGAGGTTTTTACTGTGCCGAAAGCGACCAAATTACAATGACAAACGAACCTGCTTTTATAAATAATATTTTTTGGGATAATCAAGCAGACGCTTCTGCCTACGGCGACCAACTACGATTAGACGGACCAACAGACAATATTATTTTCCTAAATAATGATATTGAAGGTGGTCTGTCTCAGATAGTTATAGGAGAAGATGCACAATTTAACGGCGAATATACCGATAATATAAACAGTAATCCATATTTTGTAGCAAACATGTTGAATTACAGCCTGCAAGAAAATTCTCCTTGCATTGATGCCGGACTTTCGGATATGAGTTCGTATAGTATCCCAAATTTAGACCTTGCAGAAAATAACCGCATAAATAATTCAATTATTGAAATTGGAGCTTATGAATTTCAGCAAATTGTTGATGTTAAAAACGTAGAAAATAATCAATTCACAATTTATCCAAATCCTTCAAACGGAATTTTCACAATTGAAGACCTGTCAGGTTTTCAAAACCTGACAGGTCTGATAATTACAGACATAACAGGAAAAACAATTTACTCTTCCCTTTTTGAAAGCAACGAGGCTTTTGATATTTCAAATCAGCCTTCTGGGATTTATTTTATCAACATAAAAACCGAAAATGGTATTTATTCCGAAAAAATAATTATTCAATAATAAAAATAGATTGATTATATGAAAAAGAGACAAGGCATGCCTTGTCTCTTTTTGTATAACTTAAAATTGGAATTTTGTTATGGACTTTTGTTGAAATTGTAATAACTTTATTTATAATGAATTATATAAAATATAAAGTGAAAAAATCCGTGAAAAATCCGTTCAATCTGCGTTATCCGTGTTCCTATTAATCTG
>JAOZQN010000791.1 GCA_029932195.1 Bacteroidales bacterium
CATACTATTATTATACAAAAATAAAAAACAACAAAGTTCAACTTTACCAACAATCGCTCTTTCCAATTATTCCTTCAATAAGTTATAGCTTTAAGTTTTAAAAACAACATAAAATTATTACAAAGGTGTAACACTCTAAAAAAAAAAATTTTATAAATATCAAAAAGAGCAAACAGATAATTAAAGTAAACCCAAATATTTTCACCTAAAAATACAATAAAATAAGGTTCTGATCATTTGCTCTGGTAGAGTTGGTAGCAGTAATGGCACTCCTAAGAGCTACAAAATTAAGGCTTTCAAAATTATTAAAGTTTGAGTTTGCTTCCTGTAAATGAGCATTTTAAAATATCAAAAATAACGATAAAGTTGGCACTCGTGAAAAACGCCAAAATAAACTCTATTTGTGAAATCTATATCCGCTTTTATTTTGGTAAAAACATACTTCTCGGAGTGGACTCAACTTTAAATTATGAAAAAAATAATTTATTTAATTTTAATACTAACATCTTGTACCAAATCTATTCCATTAGAATTAAATGAAATAGAACAACAATTAGTTGTAAATGCTCTTATTTCTCCAGAAAATAATATAGAAGTATTTATTAATACAACTTTTTCCATATTAGATACAAATATTAGTAATATTAATCCAAGAGTGCAGTTGTTTGAGAATAATACTTTGGTTGCAGATTTACAACAAAATATTAATGAAATATATCAGATTGATTACACACTATCAAGTTCCAAACAATATAGAATAGAAGTAACTGATTCTTTTTTTGGTTCATGTATAGCGATTGATACAATTCCTGAAAAAGTTTTAATTGATGATGCTACATTTTTCCTCCCAGCAGGCTTTGATGATTACGGATACCCTTATTATGAAACTACTATAAAATTTGCTGACCCCAAAAACATTCCAAATTATTACGAAATAATAATATTTAATGGAAGTAGTAGTAGTGTTCCTGATAGCTATATTACTGAACTTGTTACATCAAATGAAAGTATAATAAATGAAGGTAATCAAGATTATTTACCTAATTCGTTATTCTTTTCAGATATATTATTTGATGGGAGTACTTTTGAATTAAAAATTAAATTTTTATCTGGATATCAAATGTTAGGTGAAAATATATACGTTCCTGATTCCGATTACTATATAATACTTCGTTCTATTAGCTATACTTATTATTTATACCGAAAATATTGGACACGACACTCTCATAATCAAACAGTATCCAATGATCTTTTAGGAATGTTATTTAATGGAGAACCTGTCGATGCTTACACAAACATAGAAAATGGTTATGGTATCTTTGCAGGTTATAATGAGGATATTAAAAAAATAACTTTTATAAATAAATGAGCCGGATGAAAAAAATAATAATATTGTCTATTGCATTTATTATTCTCAATACAACACTTTCTTCTCAAACCTTCACTATAAGTGGCTACATTGAAGATAGCAAGTCGGGAGAACGCTTGATAGGAGTGAATATATATGACAAGAAAACAATGAAAGGGACTTGGTCTAACAATTTTGGGTTTTACAGTATTTCGTTCCCTGAAAATAAAAATATTGATTTAAGTTTTTCATTTGTAGGATACAAAAATATAGATACAAATATTACAATTAATAAAAATTTAAAGATAAGTATTCTCTTAGAACAAAACAATATATTAAAAAAAATAAATATAACAAAAGAAAGATACAATAGGATTGAAAACAAAACGGAAGTTGGCACACACCAGATAAGTATGGAACAAATAAAGATGTTACCAAGTCTGACAGGAGAGAAGGACATCATGCGAGCTTACCAATTAATGCCAGGCGTTCAAACAGGATCAGAAGGCACAACAGGATTATATATTAGAGGAGGTAGTCCTGACCAAAATTTAATTCTTCTCGACGATATTCCATTATATTATATAAATCATTTAGGTGGTTTTTTTTCAGTCTTTGACCCAGATATTATTAAAACAACAAAATTAATAAAGGGAGGATTTCCTGCAAGATATGGAGGTCGAATATCCGCAGTATTTGATGTTAGAATGGACGACGGTAATAAAAAAGAATACAAAAAGAAAATTTCTGTAGGAGTATTATCTACAAAGTTCTTATTAGAAGGACCTATAAAAAAAGATAAGACTTCTTTTATCGTTTCATTAAGAAGGTGTAATTTAGACGCTTTAACAATAGCCAGTGCAAAACTACAAAATAACAATAAAATGTCTGGTTATACTTTTTATGATTTTTATGTTAAAATAAATTATAAATATTCAGATAAGGGACAATTATTTTTCAGTCTATATAATGGTAATGACAAATTATTTTTTAATGAAATCACATCTAATAATAATTTTAAGTATATAAACAATGACGAAATAAAATGGGGTAACTTCTTGACAAGTATTAGGTGGTACTATAGATACAATTCCAGATTATATAGTAATTTTACATTTGCA
>JAOZQN010000792.1 GCA_029932195.1 Bacteroidales bacterium
AAATTGTGTTTTCAAAAATAATTTTGTCGATATTTCTGCTATTGAAGAAGATAACTCAATGTATGTTAAAAATTGTGATTTTGAAACAGATGATTTTTATTTTTCTTATATGCACAACAAAGATTGTTTTATTCGTGTAAATAATTCTACGGCAAATATTGTAGGCAACCGTTTTTCTTATACAGGTTCAAACAACAATCAAGTTAGCAGAGGAATTTGGGCATTTAATTCTGATATTTCTTTAACTTCTTATTGTGGTGGTTATACAATCCCCTGTCCCGAGGAAAACTATATACCAAACACTTTTACCAATCTTTATTACGGAATAAAAGTAGAAGGATCAGGAGTTGCCAATTCCATAGAAATAGATAATAATGATTTTTCAAGTTGTAAATATTCAATATCTGCCAGTTCTTCTTCACCTATAATCACTCGCAACAATATAGAAATCCCTGCAAATCAAAACTATGCTACAGGAGTTTACCTAAATTCCTGCACAGGTTTTCAGGTAGAAGAAAATACTTTTACATCTATTGAACCCAAAGAAAATGTAGGACTTGTAGTCCGAAATTCAGGCACAGACCCTAACGAAATTTATAAAAATAATTTCAACAATCTGGAAATGGCTTGCCAAACACAGGGTATAAATGGAGTAAGAGAGGAGTTTTCGCAACAAAACGAAAGTGGTTTGCAATTTCTTTGCAATATATTTGATGAAAATTCAATAAATATTTACATATCGGAATATACGCCAGAAGAGAACATAATAGTAACCCACACAGCAAATGAAAAACATGATTATAAATATTATGGTATTGCAGTTAATCAGGGAAGTAAAGAAATGCCATCAGGAAATCAGTTTTTTAACCAAGAAAATGGAATAGCTAATTATCAGGCTGCAATATATTATTATTATGATATTTTTATGCCTAACAGTATCCCCGAACACAATACAAGTAATGTTTATGTTTTTCAGTCAATGGGATACAACGAATGCTTATCTCATCTTGGTAATGGAGGAGGAGAATTACCTTGGGAGGATTTAATAAGCCTACAAAACTCTATTGAAACAAACGAAATTTATTTAGAAAATTTAATTGATGAAGGAGAAACCGAAGAAACTGTTTACACAATCCAAACAGCAAACAACGGGCAGGCAAACAAACTAAGAAAAGCTCTTATAAAAATATCTCCTACATTATCCGATACAGCAATGGTTAGTTCCATTGAAATAGAAACAGTGTTACCACCTGTAATGCTTGCACAAATACTTTCGGCAAATCCACGTTCTGCAAAATCAGACAAGGTGTTAAATGCTCTTAGCAAAAGAAACCATCCACTACCTCCACCATTTATGGCAGAAATTTTACTTGGTAGAGATAGCATTTCGGAAATAGAAGCAGTAGCATCAAATCTTGGTCAATATAAATCGGAAAGAGCAAGGCTTGTAAACGATTTTACTCAAAAACTTCGTAAAGACACTGTTTCAGAAACAGCTGTAGAAGACTTAATTAATTTTCTGTCGGCAGAAAACAGCCTGCAATCAGATTATATGCTAATTGCCTACTTCCTTTATTTACTTGATGTTGATAATGCAGAAGATTTACTTGGCGAACTACCAACAAAATACGAACTAACAACTGCACAACAAGAAGAGCATAATCTTGTTAGCCAACTCACAAACGTTCAAACAGACTTAATAAGACAAGAAAAATCTTATTTTGAAATGGACAGCCTACAAAAGCAAACATTATATAGTATTGCTGAAAACGATAAATATCAGGCAGGAGTATCTGCACAAAATATTATCAGCATGGTGGATAGTGTAGAATTTACCGTAGGAGTAGTTATACCAGAATTTGAGCCAGTGCAGAAAGGAGCAGAAGCAACGCCAACGCCAATATTCAGATACGAGCTATCTCCAAACCCAGCAACCGATTATTTTGTGGTGGACTATGATTTAGGAATAAGAGAGTTTTTACAAGCAAACTTTTTGATGTTTAATTCCAATAACGAGCTGGTATTAGAAATACCAATCACAAAACCAGAATATCAGTTACTTGTGGAAACAGAAAAATACGAAGCAGGAGTTTATACTTGTAAAATATTTGCCAACAACGAGCAGTTATCCGAAAAGCCAATTATTATAAAAGCCGACGAACTAAGCCAAAACAACGAAATTGTAAACAACACAAACGTTTTTGTGGTATATCCTAATCCAGCAAAAGACTATATTGTTGCAAATTACAATATTTCTAATTCAGATAAAGGTGTAATTGTTATTACAGATAATACAGGTAAGATAGTTAGAACGCAAGAACTTGCCACTAACAGCAGTCAAGCAGTAATTATAACATCTGATTTATCAAGCGGAACTTACAATATTAGTCTTCGGTCAAACAACAAGACAATTAAGACTCATAAAATTATGATAAATAGATAATAAG
>JAOZQN010000793.1 GCA_029932195.1 Bacteroidales bacterium
TTGTATTTCTAACAATTTTATTATCACCGATTTAGAAAGTCAGAAACTTCAGTAAGTTATAGTCAATTTGTCTGCATAAAAAAATCCTTGACGCATTCTATTTGTAAAAAAAAATAAATCAAGTATATAATTTTTATCACTACCTTCTTTAAAATAAAGATGAAGCCCATTTCCTGTTATTATGGTATCATTAAATAACTTATCTATACGAAATAAGGTATCATACTCAACAAAAAAAGAGTCTGTATAGATATGTGTTTCTATTATCTTTCTGTTATTTAATGTGTCTCGCTTTATTTTAAAATTGTTTTGAGAAGATACAGATGTAATTACTCCAAACAATAAAATAAGCATTATTATAGTTTTATTTTTTATAATCATCAATAGAGTTTATTTCTTTTTTATAAATTATTTCTAAATCTTTATTATCTCTTGTTGGTTTTTCTATAAAATTTATTTGTATTTGTTTCTTCCAGTCATCTCCATAAAAATCTCTCAACATTGGTTCAAACCTTTCAGAAAAATCTTCTCTTAAATCTTTTTTTATGAAAACATCTACAATATTTGCTCCTGCTTGGTCTATTCCAGATCGTAATGTTATAGCATTTAAAATTTCAGTGTCCGTTGCCTCAGTTTTTTCAAATCTATAACCACCAAATGTCATGTCGCCAATTGGAACAGATAAATCACTCCATTCTGGCGTTTTACTACCTCCTGATAACATTGATTGAGTATTTGGGGCTATTACTATTTCTTCTCCATTTCTATCATCAAATTCAATTGATTTATCTGGATATACTATTGTATTAAGAAACGGTTTTATTGTAGAAATATTATTGGGGTCTCCGATTACTGTTCCTTTTAATTGTTCTTCCCATTCAGCTGTTGGTGGTTGATAAAATAAGTCCTCTAAAGTAACAGTTAGTGTTTTATGACGCTCATTTATTCCTACTCTCCATTTTTGCAATCCCCACAAATCTATATTTGCTATTGGTTCGTTTTCAGCGTAGTTGTAGGGCGAAACAAATGCAAATGCGTCTGCTTTTGGGTCTAAACTTGGGAAACGTCCTATTTGTGCATCATACATGCGGAAACCGTAAAAATACCAATCCAAACCAAATTCGTTGTCTAACTCTTTGCCATTGTATAAATACAAGTTTTTAATGCTTAAAAGGTTTGGTTTTTGCCAAGTTAAACTTTTAATATTCATTCCAAAAGGGTAGTAGCTGTTGGTTTGTAATATTTCGTTATCTTCATTAAATACTACTCTGGTGTTTCCTAAATGGTCTGTTAGGTAATATTCGTAGCCCCCTTTTGTTCCCCCAAAGGGGGAAAATGTTACTCTGCCTTCGGCGGTTATTATGTAGCTTATTTCGTTGTTTTCGTAAATTATGTTGCCTGTGTTGAATTACTTTCCTTCAAAAATATTGTAAAAATTATTTGAAAATAAATCTTCTAAATAAAAAGAGTCCCCGTCTTTATATTTTAAGTATATTTTTTTATTCTTGTAAGCAATAAATTCTATAGAATCTTTAACTGGTTTCCAAAAATAAAAACCATTAATTTTGTTGTCAAATAATATTGTATCTAAATTTTTAATAGGTTTTGTCTCTCCATTATATAACATTAATTCTTTCCAAATAAAAAATTTATTCTTTAAGGATAATTTTACTGTATCTATTTTTTTTATATGATAACTACAAATAAAATTATCTATTCCTTTTATTTTACTATTCACTTTTATTAAAGGTTTTTTTTTACAATTAGATTTTGGATTAAATTTCTCAATATATACAATTAACTCATTTAGCGAGAAGGGGATACTGTCTTGAAATATCTTTATTGCTTTTTTTTCTTTATCTTTTATTATAAATATTGTATAATCAAATTTAGCTCCAAAAACATTTTCAATATATTGACTATCAATAATATTAAAATCAAGTTTTTCTAATATTAGTATCAATGAATCTTTCTCTTGATTATTTAATTCTCTATAAAATAATGTATTCATTGCTGGTATGCTATTTTGAAAATATATGTATTGTCCATTTATATTAAACAATGGATCTTTACGTGACATTGATTTATTTTTTATAAATATTGAGTATTCTGTATCTGACTTATTTGTTTTTAAACAGGATACTAAAAAAAATAAAATAAAAATAGTAATTATATAAAAAGTTTTCATAGCTTTTTTATAAATATTTAAGAAAAAAAACTTATTTTTTAATTCCAGTCGAATTATAAAAATTAATATAGCGTTCTGCACCTCCTCTATTAAAATACTTGGAATTAAATTCTTTATTTTTCATTATATTATCTCCTCCTTTATAATATCCATGAAATAACATAGCGGACTGAAATCGTTTAGTTGTTTTATCAAATTGCTTATTATTTACTGAAGTTTCTGACTTTCTAAATCGGTGATAATAAAATTGTTAGAAA
>JAOZQN010000794.1 GCA_029932195.1 Bacteroidales bacterium
CTTTGCTCAGTAATTAATAAAATTACATTTCGGGCACACACATTGTGCTTGATGCTATTTTTGTTTTTGTTTTTTTTGGTGGCTGGTCGCTACGCTCCCGCCACCAAAAAAAACAAAAACAAAAACATCACAAGCACATATCCGATATGTGCAACTACAAAAACAAAAGTCCACCAAATAAATTAGGACTATAAATCGGGAATACAGGAAAAAATCTAATAAACCTGTATAAATAAAAAATTGGACGAGTTTGTTCCTGAAAAGCGTCAAGAGTAAGGGAAAATATTTAAACAATAAAAAAATGAATAGATTTTTTAAATTTATATTAGTTCTTCTAATTATAGGTAGTTTTACAAATAAGTATTCATTTGCAAATGCAATTGATGAGCAACCAATTGAAATGTCGCAACAGAATACGCAATTTACAGAAGCAAAAGTTATTACTAACAATTCTAATTTTGAAAAAAGTCCGATTGATAAATCTAAATTAAGTATTAAGGAACGATTTATTTTAAAAAAAGCAGAAAAAAAAGTAGTGAAGGATACCGAAAAAGGTAATGGAAATCCCAAAAGCCAATTAATAGCATTATTATTATGTTTTTTCTTAGGTGGTATGGGAATACATAGATTTTATTTAGGTTATCCAGGTATAGGAGTTATACAACTTTTAACACTCGGTGGTTGTGGAATTTGGTCTTTAATAGATTTTATTATGATTATAACAGGTGATTTAAAACCAGCAGATGGCACAGATTATGACCCGAAATTTTAAAAATAAAATAATTAAATTGTATAGATTAGCATTAATAGGAATTTTTATACTAATTCCTATTATGTTAATTTTATTGCCAGCAGATTTCTTTGACACAGGACAAAGTATAAGTGTTTTTGAACTACTTGGAGTTGAAAATTATTATTCAAAAGGAATGACAAGAGCAGTAATGCATCTCATACATTTTGATTTTAATATTGCTTGGAATTATAATAAAATTGCATTTATAGTTTTTCCATTATTATCTTTAATTTATTTACATTTTTTTCTAAAACATGTCTATAAAGTAAATAGAAAATATTTTCCAAATAATCTATTTTTAATAAAATTGAATAAGAAAATTTCTTCTTATTTAAAATTTACTGGAAAATTAAGATTTAAGTCAAAAAATAATAATACTTAACTCAATAATTTCGTATCTTTGTAATATAATTACCAAATAAAATTATGAACAAAAAAATTATTAATTCACACGATAGATTTTTCAATGTTCTGTTTTCAAAAAAAGAAGAAGTAAGCGAGTTTGTGGCAAAAACTTTTCCGTCCGAACTCGTGCAGAAGTTAAATTTGGAAACATTAGAAATTGACAAAACCGACTATATTGATAGTAAATTACGAACAAATTTTTCTGACGTAGTTTATAATTGTAAATACGGCAAAGATGCAAATATTAAAATTGCTTTACTTTTTGAGCATAAAAGTTACCCCGTAAGTTTTCCTCATTTACAACTTTTGGGGTATATGCTCAAAATTTGGGAATTACAAATAAAACAGAAAAAAGACTTAACGCCTGTAATTCCTATAATTTTTTATCACGGTAAAGAAGAATGGAATAACAAACAATTTATTGAATATTTTAACGGAATAGACAACGTTTTAGAAAAATTTATTCCAAAATTTGACTATCAACTAATTGATACATCAGATTATACTGATGATGAAATTATTAAACTTTTTAACAATCTGCAATTACAAATAGGTATTCTTGTAATGAAAAATATTTTTAACGAACAGAAAATATTACAAGAAATTAACAAAATATTTGCAGGACTAAATCAATTATTACAAACCGAACAAGGTGAACTATTTTTTGAGAGCATAGTTTCTTATTTATTTTATGCAACAGGAATTGACACCGAAAAATACGTAACTAAAATGAGAACAATATCAACAAAGGCAGGCGAAAAATTTGTTTCAACAGCAATGAAATTGCAAATGAAAGGAAAAAATGAAGGGATTGAAACAGAGAAAAAAAGAATTGCTTTTAACCTAATTCTTAAAGGACTTGACAATAAATTTATTAACGAAGCAACAGGACTAACGAATGAACAAATTAATCTAATAAGAAAAACAGGGAAATATAGCATAAATTAACACTCTGAAAAAAAAAGCACATATCATTTTCTTGCTCATCATTTGCTTTTTCATTCTGCGTAAATTGGCATTGGTGCGTTGATTGATTGACATTTTACTTTCAATTTTACGATGTACCAAAAAAGCAAACGATGGCAAGAAGTTACCGATATACGCAACGCAAAAAATCAAATTTTCACGAACCAATTAAATTTTAAAATTATGAACAAAATTACAAATTTCATCTTACTTGCCCTTTTGACAGCAAGTATTGTAGGCATTACATCTTGCCAAAAAACAGCAGTTACAA
>JAOZQN010000190.1 GCA_029932195.1 Bacteroidales bacterium
ATATGAAATAACTAAAATGTCCAGTTTGACTAGTGAAATTTTTGAGGTCTGTTGTAGATAATTTTCGCCCTTATATTCAAAAAGTAGAATTGTTATCCAGCGAATTAAATTCTTTTTACACAAAAGAATGGTATTTGAATGGAACTACTACGCAGTTAAATACCGATGGTATAGAAAACCCAGATTGTAATAAGGGATTGTGGGCTAAACCAGTTATTGTAAATGTTACAGCAAGCGAATATTTAAGCAGTTTAACATTACAAATATCAAATACAGAGTGGACAGCAACTTCTACAAACAATATTAATTTTAACTTTGAAATACCTATTGAAGTTGTAAAATTATTTGCAACCAACGATAATATAATTTTAACGTTTACAGGAACAGATTTAGCAGGAAATAGTTTAGAAAACTTCTCAGATAATAATCCTAAAAACATTGCAAGTAGAAATGAAGCAACAGGTGCTTGGAACAATGCTAATCCAGGTAATGATATTTGCCATTCCTTCACAATATTTGAAATTATGGGAGGTTCTAATAAAAACTTCTGCACAGATGTATTAATCTCAGATTTTATGTATGAAACAAATGGTATAATTTTTACCTTCTCTGATTTATCTGTAACAACAGGACAAGAAAATATAACATACCTCTGGGATTTTGGCGATGGCAATACATCTACCGAAGCAAATCCAGAACACACCTACTGGGCAAGTGGCGAATATGATGTAACTCTTACTATAAATTCAGATTTATACAACAGTAGCGAAACCAAACCCGTAGAAGTTATCGCAAACACAACCACCGATTTAATTGTTCCTTCTGCTAATTTTCCTACAATTCAGTCGGCAATAGATTTTGTAGAAACTAACGGTTTAGAAAATGCCACCGTTCATGTGCAACCTGGAACTTACACCGAAAATATAAATTTCTTAGGGCTAACAAACTTCTCTCTTATTGGAGACCCAACAAACCCCGAAACCACAATAATAGACGGAGGCGGCAGTGGAACAGTTGTAACTTTTAGCAGTGGTGAAGACCTAACAACTCTTTTGAGTGGTTTTACTATTCAAAATGGAGAAAGTGCAGCAGGAGGAGGAGTTATATGTGAAAATTCATCTCCCAAATTAGACAATCTTATAATTTCAAATAATACTTTTGTAGGGGGTAGTAACAATAGAGGAGCAGGATTTTATGCAAATAATTCTAATTTTGAACTATCAAATTCTACAATAGAAAATAATGGCATTTTGTTAGCTTCATGTAGTGGAGGAGGAGTTTACTTAAATAATTCTTCTGGAAAAATTACAAATGTTATAATAAGTAACAACACAGCAGAATATGGAGGAGGAATGTCTATACATGGTTCTAATTGTGAAATAAATAATCTAACAGTTCAAAATAATACTGCAACTTATGGAGGTGGAATTTTCACAACATCAAGTATGATTAATAATACTGATTTATTTATCTTAAATAACTCTGCAAGTAGTGGTTGTGGGATTTTTGCAAGTTCAAGCACTGCCAATAATTTTAAGAATATAGTTTTATCCGAAAATTTTTATACAGGCAAATATATTTCTCCAGCAATACAATTTGATGGTGGAGTTGGCATTGCAAATATAGAAAATGTTACTATGGTTAATAATAAAGTTGGTTTATACAGTCTATCTGATCAAATAAACGTTAGAAATTGTATTATAACAGATAATATTAATTTTGATATTTCGGCATACAATCCAGTATTTGTAGAATATTCCAATATCGGTTCAAAATTAGAATATCCAAATAATATTACTTGGGGAGAGGGCAACATAAATACCGACCCCGAATTTAATAATACAACAAGCAAATCAGATGATTACTACTTACAGCCATCGTCTTTATGTATCAACACAGGTAACCCTGAAGAAGATTTTAACGATAGCGACGAAACTCGAAACGACATGGGAGCTTGTAGAAATAATATTACTGAATATATTGTTGGAGACACCACTATGTGCCAAAATTCTCAAAAGACATATTCAATTGAAGCTTCGCCAAACCACCAATACACATGGAATATTCCCGCAACTTGGGAAATTGTGAGTGGAGAAGGCACAAATACTATTGAAGTTATAACAGGAGAAGTTTCGGGAGATGTTTTTGTTACAGTTACAGGAAACAATCAAGTAGTTGAATCGTTGCATATTCCTACCGAAGTAGATTTACTCCCCTTTGCGGCATCGGCAATTGATGGAGAAATAGAACCTTGCATAAATTCAAAAGTAAAATATAGTGTTTCACCTATTTTAAATGCAAACGAATATATTTGGGCATATCCAAGTAGTTGGAATAACGTAACAATAGATGAAAATAATCTAATAGTTAAGTTTGCCAATATTTCTGGTGGGGTAGTTTCCGTAAAAGGAAATAATGAGTGTGGCGATGGAGAAATAAGTTCTATAAAAGTTTACCCTGGTTATCCTATTCAAGGTCCCGAGTTTGTTCCGATAGGAATTAGGTCTGTGCAATACTCTGTTGTTTTTCCCTCAACTACTGTTGATAACTTTAATTGGACAATTCCAGAAGGTTGGCGAATTATTTATGGACAAGGCACTAAAGAAATATCTGTTCGCCCAAACAGTAATTCTGGGTTTGTAGATGTGGATATACTTAGTTCTTTTACAAAAAATAACTTTTGTCCTTTGTGGGTAGAAATGGTAGATTCAAAGGAAACTTTACTTATTGCAGAAAATGAAGGTGAACTTTTGGATATGCAAATATTTCCTAATCCAAGTAATGGAGTGGTAAATATTGAGGTAAATTCTCAAAAAGAAATTTTTGGTGAAATAAGTATTTATAATTGCACAGGACAAAAAATAAAAACTTTATATCCAGAAAATAAGATAGAATTAAATACCGAAATGCAATTTAATCTAAATTTAGATGCAGGAATTTATTTTATAAAATTATCAGGTGAAAAAAACATTGTAAGAAAACTAATAATTACAGATTAAACCAACTCTTCTTTATATAAACAAAGTTCTTAGACCAGAACGATTTCTACAAATCTTTCTGGTCTGTTTGTTTTATTTCATGCTGCTATTGAGAAGCTACTTCTTTCTAATTTATATGAAACTTAAATAGCTGTAATACAAAACTTTATTTTTTTATAACTTGGAAAATATTGAGTTCTTTTGCAGTATTAAAAATTCCTGTTTCATCAAAACCACACATTTTATAAAGTTCGTTTTGTGTTCCGTGTTCAATAAATTTATCTGGAATGCCAAGTCGTTTTATTTTTGCAGAATAATTATTTTCTGCCATAAATTCAATGACTGCCGTTCCAAGTCCACCAACAATAGTTCCGTTTTCTACGGTTATTATTTTATCAAACTTTTTAAATATTTGATGAAGTAGATTTTCGTCAAGTGGTTTAAGAAATCGCATATCGTAGTGAGCAGCAGAAATATTTTCTTTTTTTAGATTTTCTATTGCCGTAATAGCCTTAATACCAATTGCTCCAATAGTTAAAATAGCAATATCGCTACCTTCGGAAAGTTCTCTTCCTTTGCCAATTTCCAGTTCTTCAAATGGAGTTTTCCAGTTAATCATGCGTCCCCGTCCACGTGGGTAACGAATTGTAAATGGAAATTTATTTTTATCTAATTGTGCTGTAAACATCAAATTTCTAAGTTCTTGCTCATCAATTGGCGAAGCAATAACCATGTTTGGAACTGTTCGCATATAAGCCAAATCGTAAGCTCCATGATGCGTTGCCCCGTCTGCTCCTACAAGTCCACCTCTATCTAAGCAAAAAACGACCTGGAGATTTTGCATTGCAACATCGTGAACTACTTGGTCGTAGGCACGTTGCATAAAAGTAGAATAAATATTGCAAAATGGTGTCATTCCTTGAACGGCAAGTCCTGCGGAATATGTAACTGCATGTTGCTCAGCAATTCCAACATCAAAAGTTCTTTCTGGCATTTCTTTCATCATTAAATTTAACGAACAACCAGAAAGCATTGCTGGACTTATTCCAACTATTTTTTTGTTCTTTTTTGCTAATTCTATAATTGTTTTGCCAAAAACATCTTGAAATTTTGGTGGTTCTTTTTTCTTCTTTCCATTTGCTATTTTTTGTCCTGTTTTAATATTAAAAGCCTCACCAGTAGCGTGCCAAGCAGTTTGATTTTCTTCTGCTGGTTTAAATCCTTTTCCTTTTTTGGTAAGAACATGCAAAATTTTAGGACCTTTTATTTTTTTTATATCATTCAATGTTTCCACAAGGTGGTTTACATCATGTCCATCAACTGGACCAAAATAACGGAGATTTAACCCCTCAAAATAATTACTATTGGATAATAAGGTTGATTTTATTCCATTTTCTACTTTTTGAACCAGCTTGCGAGTTTCTGGTCCTACGGTTTTTATTTTTCCCAGCACATTCCAAATATCGTCTTTTACCTTGTTGTATGTTTTTGAAGTAGTTATGTCTAAAAGATAATTGCTCAATGCCCCAACATTTGGGTCAATTGCCATATTATTATCATTTAGAATTATCAGAAAATCAGAGTGCTGAATGCCTGCGTTGTTCAAGCCCTCGAAAGCCAAACCAGCTGTCATAGAGCCGTCTCCGATTATTGCAACAATATTTCGTCTTTTTTTGTCGGTTAATTTTGCGGCGGTAGCCATGCCAATTGCTGCCGAAATAGAAGTTGAAGAATGTCCAACACTAAAAGCATCGTATTCGCTTTCAAAAATATTAGGAAATCCACTAACACCGTTTAATTGGCGAAGTGTGTGGAAATTTTCTCGTCGTCCGGTAAGTATTTTATGCCCATAAGCCTGATGCCCTACGTCCCAAATAATTTTGTCGAAAGGAGTGTTGTAAGCATAATGCAATGCTACTGTAAGTTCCACAACACCAAGACTTGCACCAAAATGTCCGGGTGTGCGTGAGAGTTCGTCAATAATAAATTCTCGGAGTTCTTTACTTAGAACTTCTAATTCTTCTCTGGAAAAATTACGATAATCTTCTGGAAATTTTACCTTTTCTAATAATTTATATTTAGACATTATTTTTCTAAATTTTGAAGTTTTGAGGTTTTGAAATTACGAAGTTGATAACAAGTAGTTAACCAGATATAAACGACACTTTTGAAGGTCTATTTTAGTATTATGCTTCGTTAAAAAAGATTACCATATAAGCAATATGCAAATGTTTTTTGCCTTGCCTAATACAAAAATAGCCTCTTCAAAAAGTGTCGTTTATATCTGGTTACCTACATATTTTATATTATTCAAAATTTTATAATTTCAAAATTTCAAAAATTATTAAGATGCAAAATTAAGAAAAAGTAATTATTTTGCTAATCTTTTTACTATATTGTTATTTTTTAACAATTTCTAAAGAAAAAAATGTCAGGCACATTAGATGTATCTGACAAGTTTTAAAATATAGTTTTTCTGAAAATATTTGAATTTCAAACAGAAAATAGCTGTTATAAATTCTCTAATATTTCCATTTAAGTTGGAATTCTAATTCTTCTGAGCCGTCTTCTCTTTCGTGTTCTACGCTAATTTCTGCGTCTGCTGGCACAGTAATTTTTTCGTTTGCTACCTGTATTTTAAATACATTTCCTTCTTCCAATGCGTCTGCAAGTCTGCGGAGTTTTTCTGCAAATTGTTTTACAGTGTAATTTTTTTCAATATCTCTTTCTGGTTTTTTGTGTTCCGACATAGTTTTAGTTTTTTAGAGTTAATTAAGTTAAAAGTTATCAAGTTCGCAAGTTCGCAAGTTATCAAGTTCGTCCTTTTTTTTAATAAAAATAATTTCATATAATTATATTGACCTATAATACAATAATTTAAGTAGTGTAATAATACTTAATATTTTTCAAAAAATGGAATTAACTTTTAACTTTATACTTGCAACTTTTTAACTCCTTAGTTAATGAGTGTTCCTAAATTTTAATAACTTTGCAAAATATTAAATTTTATTTACTAAACAAAAAAACTTCTGTATAAAATGAAAAAACAATTTACAAGTATAATAATTTTAATTGCATTTTTATTTTCATGTAATCAAAATAGTGATAATAAAACATCAGAAAATAAGATTTCTACAGTTTCTGTTCCTGTGGAATATGCAAATAATTTTACGATAAAAAAAACTAATAATTATAGTATTTTAGAAGTTCTTAATCCTTGGCAAGGTGCTAATAATGTAAGGTATAGTTATTATCTTTCCAATAACAAAAATGTAGATTTGCCAAATAATGCTAAATTAATAAAAACTCCTGTCCAAAAAGTTGTTTGTCTTTCTACTACGCATATTGGTTTTTTAGATTTACTTGACAAAACTAATACTATTGTTGGAGTTTCTGGTTCAAATTATATTTACAATTCTAAAATGCAAAAAAGAATAACAAACAACGAAATTTTAGATGTAGGATATGAGCAAAATCTTAATATTGAACTAATTATATCACTAAAACCAGATGTAGTTTTCGTATATGGAGTTCAAGGAAATATTGCTAGCAAAATTTCTGAACTTGAAAAATTAGGTATTAATGTGGTTATTATTGCCGAGTATCTTGAAGACAATCCACTGGGAAAAGCTGAATGGATAAAGTTTTTTGCACAATTTTATGAGCAAGAAGGTTTTGCCAAAACTAGTTTTGACAATATTTCCAAAAGTTATAATAAATTATCTCAAAAAGTTAAGGATATTAAAAATAAACCAGGGGTTTTGGTAAATATTCCTTATCAGGGAGTTTGGTATATTCCAGGAGGAAATTCATATTTTGTAAAATTAATAAACGATGCTGGTGGCAATTATTTATGGAGCATAAACTCTAAAAATGAGAGCTATCCTATCAGTTTTGAGGAAGTTTTTGCAAAACAAAAAGAAGCAGATATTTTAATAAATCCCAGTTCGGTAAAATCGATAAAAGAGGTGTTGCAAGTAGAGACTCGTCTTAGTAATTTTGATTGTATAAAAGATAAAATGGTTTACAACAATAACCTACGAACAAGTAAAAGTGGAGGAAACGATTTTTGGGAGTCGGCAGTTGTAAATCCTCATATTATTCTAAAAGATTTAATAACAATATTTTATCCCACTATTTTTAATTCAGATTCTTTATTTTATTATCAGAAATTGAATTAATAAAAAAATGAACAATGAACAATGAATAATGAACAATGAATAATGAACAATGAATAATGAAAGTATTTCCTTAATTTATGTTCAACAATGACTCGTGCAATTTCCATATGTGGTTAATTTTCAGCATATAAAAAAACACACTTATTTCTGTTAAGTATTTTAAAATCAATAAATTAATCCTTAATATTTAATCTCTAATCCAAAATTGCATGAACTATTGGTTTTATTGCCCCAACTTTTAAGTTGGGGATAAAATAAGTTGTTATACTGTAGGTTTTTAGACCTTTTGAAAAAAAATCAGAAAGAAATATCGAACTATTAAGTATATTAATCGTGTAAATAAAACTTTACATTTGTTTTCTTGTTTATTTATTAACAGCCTTAATATTTAAAAAACATACAATTACAAAGTTATTAACAATTTTTTACAATAAAAAATAGAATATATAAAATTTTTTGTTTCATTTTTAAGTTATATTTATGTAATTTGCACAAAAATAATTAGACCTTTTATCTACCTATGTAGTTAAATCATAACAAAATATACAATACTTATTACAAAATGGAACTATTACAAATGAAAACTAAAAGTAAAGTAGAAAATAAAATATATTCGTTTGACGAGGCTTTCAGATCGTCTATAAAATATTTTAAAGGTGATGAACTTGCTGCAAGAGTTTGGGTAAATAAATATGCCCTAAAAGACTCGTTTGGAAATATTTACGAGCAAACTCCAAACGATATGCACCGTAGAATTGCCAAAGAAATATCAAGAATAGAAAAGAATTATCCAAATCCAATGAATGAGGATAAAATTTTTGACTTACTTAAAGATTTCAAATATATTGTTCCGCAAGGAAGCCCAATGAGTGGAATTGGAAACATGTTTCAGACTGGTTCACTTTCTAATTGTTTTGTTATTGGTGAACAAAATCCTGCCGATTCCTACGGTGGAATTATGAAAATAGACCAAGAGCAAGTTCAATTAATGAAACGACGGGGTGGCGTAGGACACGACCTTTCTCATATCCGTCCCAAAGGTAGTCCTGTGCTAAACAGTGCTTTAACTTCAACAGGAATTGTTCCTTTTATGGAAAGATATTCTAATTCTACCCGAGAAGTTGCACAAGATGGCAGACGTGGAGCTTTAATGATTAGCCTATCCATAAAACACCCTGATGCAGAGAATTTTATTGATGCTAAATTGGAGGCAGGTAAAATTACTGGTGCAAATATTTCTATAAAAATAGACGACGAATTTATGCAAGCCGTTGTCAATAATACTACTTATACTCAACAGTTTCCAGTAGATACCAAAGAGCCTCAATTTACCAAAGAAATTGATGCCAGAAAACTTTGGAAAAAAATATCTCACAATGCTTGGAAATCTGCAGAACCAGGAATATTATTTTGGGATACTGTTATAAATGAATCTGTTGCAGATAGTTATGCAGATGAAGGTTTTCGCACTGTTTCTACAAATCCTTGCGGCGAAATTCCACTTTGTCCTTATGATAGTTGTCGTTTGCTTGCTATAAATTTATATAGTTATGTAAATAATCCTTTTACAGAAAAAGCAAATTTTGATTTTGATTTATTCAAAACGCATGTAGCTTATGCTCAACGAATAATGGACGATATTATTGATCTTGAATTAGAAAAAATAGAAGCAATACTTGCCAAAATAGAAAACGACCCAGAAGATGCAGAAGTAAAAAGAATAGAAATAAATTTATGGAAAAACATAAGAGATAAAGCACTACAAGGACGCAGAACAGGAGTAGGCATAACAGCCGAAGGAGATATGCAAGCCGCTATGGGATTTACTTATGGAACTCCAGATGCAACAAAATTTTCGGTAGAAGTTCATAAAACTATTGCCGTTGAGGCGTATCGTCATTCTGTGGAGATGGCAAAAGAACGTGGAGCTTTTGAAATTTTTGATAAAGAAAAAGAAGCAAACAATCCACTGATTAATAGATTAAAAGAAGCAGACCCAACTCTTTATGAGGAAATGAAAAAATATGGTCGTAGAAATATATCACTATTAACAATTGCCCCAACTGGCACAACAAGCCTGATGACACAAACAACTTCGGGAATTGAACCAGTTTTTTTACCTTTCTATAAACGTCGCAGAAAAGTAAATCCCAACGACCCAGAAGTAAACATAGCTTATGTTGATGAAGTTGGTGATTCATGGGAAGAGTTTAATGTATTTCATCATAAATTTTTAACTTGGTTAGAAATACATAATTATAATGTAGAAGATGTTAAAAATCTCCCATCAGAAGAGGTTGATGAAATTGTAAAAAATTCACCTTATTATAAGGCAACTTCCAACGATGTGGATTGGCTTAATAAAGTGAAAATGCAAGGGCAAATTCAAAAATGGGTTGACCATTCAATTAGCGTAACAATCAATTTGCCAAACGAGGCTTCGGAAGAGCTTGTTAGCGATATTTATATAAAAGCATGGGAGTCGGGCTGTAAAGGTGCTACTATTTATAGAGATGGCTCTCGTCAGGGAGTGCTAATTTCTAATAAAAAGACAGAGGAGAGAAAGTCTTACAAACGTCCGAAGGCTATTGATGCTGATATTGTTAGATTTTATAATAATAAAGAAAAATGGATTGCATTTATGGGATTAATAGATGGAAATCCTTACGAAATTTTTACGGGAATAGATGAGCCAGATTATTTGCCAATTCCAAAAAGTGTTACCAAAGGTGTGATTATTAAAGAACGAGACGAGGAAGGAAAATCAAGATATGATTTTCAATATACCAACAAAGCTGGGATGAAGATTAAAATAGAAGGCTTATCGTATAAATTTGACCCAGAATATTGGAACTATGCAAAACTAATTTCGGGAGTTTTAAGACACGGAATGAAAATAAAACATGCAGTAAACTTAATATCATCGCTTCATTTGAACAGCGAAACAATGAACACGTGGAAAAACGGAGTAGAACGGTCTTTAAAAAGATATATACCAGACGGAACAAAAGCAAAAAAAGGTTCTAAATGCCAAAGTTGTGGTTCGGATAGTCTTGTATATCAGGAAGGTTGTTTGATGTGTAAAAGCTGTGGATATTCTAAATGTGGATAAATAGAAAGATAAATTTTATATAGAAATGAATAAAGATATAATTAGAAATAATTATTCAAAAATGCCAATTGAAAAGCTAATTGAACTTTGTGGTGATATTAACGGACTTCAATCTGATGCAATTTTATTATTACAAGAAGAATTACTCATCAGAGACTATAAAAACGAAGCATTAAAAATTACAAAACATTTGCTTTCAAAAAAAGATACAATTTCAGAAGAAATTATTTTTGAATATATATTAGACTTGAGAAAAAAAGGATTAATTGAAAACGAAATTGGGCTACCCACGTAAGGTTGGACTAAATTGATTTTCAACGATTTGTCGTGGCAAGCGTGGACGCTTGCCGCATAGTTGATTATGCGTAAAGCGTCCACGCCATAGCCGTCAGGTTAAGGATTAATCAGTTGATTT
>JAOZQN010000191.1 GCA_029932195.1 Bacteroidales bacterium
GTAAAAAAAATGGGGAATTAAATTTGGAAGTTTAAAATGAGAATTACTGATAAAACACAAGTAATTGATTTAATTCAACAAGTAACAGCTATTTCAGTAAAAACAATAAAGATTATTAGACAAATGGAAAAAGAATAAGTAAAAACGCAGTGTTATGATTGAAAACAAAAAATATAAACATCTCCTTGGGTTGCATTGAGAAGGTGAAACTAAGCAGTATCTGAGATGAAAAAATATATGACATTATTGTAGAGCATCTGAGTAACAAAACTTATAAGAAACCATTTTTTTAGAAATAATTTCAGCAATTCTAAACCATAGTCAAAATATTAATAATGAAAATATACCTTATTCCTGGACAAGCTTATACACGAGATATTTATGGAAGAATTGACTTGTCTGGTTCCAATTATGAATTTATTGATTGGATTGAACCGAAACAGAAAGAGAGCTTTAAAAATTATGCAATGAGAATGGCAGTGGGCATTGATGACAATGAGGATATTATTTTAATAGGACATTCGTTGGGCGGATTGCTTGCTCTTGAAATTTCAACTTTTAAAAATATTAGTAAAGTAATTTTGCTGTCGAGCATGAAATCGAGAAACGAAATGCCTTTTATGCTAAGATTAGTAAAACCTTTGGGGCTTTATGTTTTTATTTCGCGTTGGTTTGGAATACATACGGTAAAATACTGGGGCAAATATCATGATTTTGTAACGGCAGACGATCACGAATTATTCAAAAAAATGACTGCTTGTCATTCAAACCGATATTTAAGATGGTCGTTTAAGCATTTATCGGGTTGGCAAACACCCCGGATTAATGTAAACACAAAAATAGTTCACATTCAAGGAACAAAGGACAAAACTTTTCCGTTAAAAAAAATACAAAAACCAGTAATTCCAGTAGAAAATGGGAGTCATATTATGGTTTATAAACAAGCGGAAGCAGTTTCTGGAATATTGAGAAGTATTTTAAAAATAGGTTAGAACTTTGGTTTAAAACGTAGTTTTTAGATGAGTCCACTCTGAGAAGTGAGTTTTTTGCTCCAGATCAACTTTTTGGAATGGGCTCAACTAAAAACTATCTATGAGTCCACTCCGACAAGTGTATTTTTGCCAAAATCAAGGCGGATACCAATTTTACAACCGGAGTTTACTCGTTGTAAATGAGGATTTTAAAATTTGTATCCAACGCCGAGTTTGGCAAAAAGATGCTTGTCGGAGGGGACTCATTTATATATTATTTCAAATTATCTAATGCTTTTTTTATTCTGTTAAAAGCCTCTTTAAGAATTTTAACATCTTCTGTAAATGAGAGTCTTAAACATTTATCTACACCAAAACCGCTACCTGCCACAAGTCCAACTTTGGCTTCGCTAAGCAAATACATGCTCATTTCAAAAGAAGTATTAATTTGTTTGTTTTTGAAAAATTTTCCATAATATGCCGAAAAATCTGGAAAAATATAAAAAGTTGCAGATGGAATATTATATTTAAGTCCAGGTATCTTTTTTATTTCTTCCACCACAAAATCTCTACGTTCTTTTAATATGGCAATTCTTTCTTTATATATGTCGCTTTTTGTGTTGAGTGCTGCCACTGCCGCTTTTTGCGAAATAGACGAAGCTCCCGAAGTTGTTTGTCCTTGAAGTTTTTTACAAGCCCTAGTAACCCATTCAGGTGCAGCCATATATCCTATTCGCCAGCCAGTCATTGCATAAGCCTTGGATACTCCATTTACAAGAATTAGCTGATCTTTTATGTAGTCAAATTGTGCAAAACTTTCATGTTTTTCGTCAAATTTTAGATGTTCATAAATCTCATCTGAAACGAGCATTACTTTTGGGTGTTTCTTTATAATATCTGCAATTTCTTTCATCTCTTTTTTAGTATATGCTGCTCCCGTAGGATTTGAAGGAGAGTTTAAGAAAATTGCTCGTGTTTTATTGGTTATTTTGTCTCTAAGTTGTTGGGCAGTAATTTTAAATTGATTCTCAAAACTCCCCTCAACAAAAACTTGTGTTCCGTGAGCAAGGTTTACAATCTCTTTATAAGTTCCCCAGTATGGCACAGGAATTATAATTTCATTGTCTTCATCTATTATTGTCATAAAAATATTTGTAATTGTGTGCTTTGCTCCATTCGACACAAGTATCTGATTTTTATTATATTCTATGTTGTTTTCATTTTTAAACTTATTAATAATTGCTTCCACTAAATCTGCATTTCCTTGAACGGGAGTGTAAAAAGTTTCGCCGTCGTCGATTGCTTTTTTTGCTGCATCTTTAATATGCTGTGGTGTTGCAAAATCTGGCTCGCCGAGAGTTAGTTTTATTATATCAATTCCTTTATCTTGTAGTTCTTTACTTAAGCGAGCCATAGCAAAGGTTGATGACTCTTCCATTCTTTGTATTCTTTCTGATAAGTGTTCCATGTTTTTTTTATTTCAGGTTGCAAGTTACAAGTTACAGGTTACAGGTTGCAGGTTGCAAGTTTTAGATTCGTTTTAAAACGCTTTGCGTAATGTAATCTTGTAACTTGTAACCTGCAACCTGCAACTTGTAACCTGCAACTTGTTATTTATTTTACAATTTCCAGTGTGTCTTGTGCGATAACAAGTTCTTCGTTTGTTGGCACAACTATCACTGTTACTTTTGATTCTGGTGTAGAAATAATAACTTCTTCACCTCTTATTTTAGCATTCTTTTCTAAATCTAATTCAATACCCAAATAGGACAGTTCTTTGGCAACACCTTCGCGAGTAATTCCAGCATTTTCTCCAATTCCTCCTGTAAATATAAGAATATCAAGTCCGTTCATTGCAGCTGTGTATGCACCTATGTATTTTTTTATTCTGTAATCATACATGTCAAGTGCAAGTTTTGCTCGTTTGTTTCCTTTTTCGGCAGCCTCTTCAATCGTTCTCATATCCGACGAAATTCCTGAAATCCCAAGCATTCCACTATGTTTATTTACGAGTGTGTTAGCACTTCTTATGCCAATCTCTTCTTTATGCATCATAAATGTAAATGCTCCAATATCAAGGTCGCCAGAGCGAGTTCCCATAATAAGTCCTTCTACTGGAGTAAGCCCCATTGAGGTATCTATGGATTTTCCATCTTTAATTGCTGCCATTGAAGCTCCATTTCCAAGGTGGCACGAGATTATCTTTTGTTTATTGAATTCTAAACTTAGAATTTCGCAGGCTCTCTTAGATACATATCTGTGGCTTGTTCCATGAAATCCATATCTTCTCACTCCATATTTTTGATATAAAGAATATGGAATTGCATACATATAGGTATGTTGTGGCATTGATTGATGAAAAGATGTGTCAAAAACACCGACTTGTTTTATTTCTGGCAAGAGCTGTTGCATTGCATAAATTCCTTTTAAATTTGGCGGATTGTGAAGTGGTGCCAAACTTATGCAAGCTTCTACTCCCTTAATAACCTCTTCGGTTAATAAAGCACTTTTATTAAAATTTTCACCTCCATGCACTATTCTGTGCCCTACGGCATTTATCTCTTCTAATTCTTTTATGCATCCATGCTTTTCACTTTTCAAGACACCAAGAAGATATTCTATACCTATTTGATGGTCAATTATTTCACCTTCAAATATAACTTTTTCGTTATTTTGTTTTGTATGTTTTATTTGCGAACCCTTCATTCCTACTTTATCAACAAGTCCTTTGGCAAGAACTGTTGTTTTCTTCATATCAATTAATTGATATTTTATAGAAGAGCTACCACAATTTAGAACTAATATATTCATCTTTTTTATTGTTGTATTGTTAGAATTGTTATATTGTTAGAATTGTTATATTGTTAGAATTATTTACTCTACATGATGATTTTTAAAATGAGATAAAAATATATTATTTTTCAAAAAAACAATTTGCAAGAAGTTTGTAGAGACGTTGCATGCAACGTCTTTACTAAATTGTTTTTATCAAATTTTATATTTTTTTATCAAATAAAAAAAAACATCATGTAGAGTAAGAATTATTATATTGTTAGAATTATTTTATTTCGCATTGCGGAACAATTTAACAATTTAACAATACAACAATACAACAATACAACAATACAACAATATTTCAATATTTCAATTAATATTTGATTGCTGGTTCAAGTTTTTGTCCCAGGTCGTTGTATTTATAAAAACCTTCGTTTGTTTTTCTCCCCAAATGATTTGCTCGTTCAAGACGTTTAAGAATTGGCGATGCTTTATATTGTCTGTCCCCAAACTCATCGTAAAGGTTGTCTAACCAGCGAATAACTTTTCCTATTCCTATTTTATCTGCCATTTCAAATGGTCCGAGTGGAAGGTTTAGGCTTTTTCTAACGGCAAGGTCTATTTCTGTCATTTTTGCAACTCTTTCCAATAGGATGTCGCAAGCCTCATTTATCATTGGGGCAAACATTCTAACGGTTATTAGTCCTGGTGATTCGGCTACTTCTACAAAATGCTTGTCTATAAGAATGGCAAATTTACGAACATTTTGGCAAGTTTCTTTTGATGTGTATAAGCTTTTTACTACTTCTACAAGGTCGGCACTTGGAGAGGTTATTGATATGTGCATACTAATACACCTATCTCTATGTTTTAGAGCTGCCGAAATTTCAGTAATTGCAACTGTTGTCGAATTTGTGGCAATTATTGCATGGGGAGACACATGCTCTTCTATTTTTCGGAAAACATCTTTTCTTATATCTCTACTCTTTTCTCTTGATTTAGAGAGAATAGCTTCAATAACCATATCGCAGTTTTTAAGGTCGTTGAAATCTAACGAACCTTTTATTCTTGCGAGAACAGCCCTTTTTTCTCCTTCGGTAATTCCCCAGTGAAGTATTTTTTTATCTAATTCTTCTTCTATTTCTTGGTATGCTTCATCAATAAGTTCTTGCGATAACTCTATAAAAGTTACCTCAATACCTTTGCTTGCAATCATTATGGCAAGGCTTTGTCCGTTTGTTCCGCAACCAACAATACCTACTTCTGCAAATTCTGTTTTTGGACGTTCTTTTTTACTAAGTCCAAAGTTTTCTATTCGTTCTATAACTGGTTTTGACATAGATTTATATTGTTTTATTGTTTTTATCTTATATTATTTTTTATAATAATTCATTCAATAGTTCACTAAATTTAAGATTACAAATGTATTTATTTTATTTTTAATAAATTAATTTTTTCAACAATTATTTTATTGATTTTTGTCAGTTCTAGGTTTTCTTTTATAAAATTTTTCAGGTGAAATTTTTAATTTCTAATCTTTTTATAAAAAAAAGTATTATATTTGCAATTCAGTTTTTAAAAATACAGAAAAAAAAGTTGTGATTTTGAGGAGTAAACTTAAATTAAAAATTATCATAATATCTATTAATCAGCATATTGTATAATTGTATAATTTAATTCACCAACTGTTGCTTTGGTAACTATACTTTTTAGTAGCAGTATAAACCCAATTTTTTATTTAATTATTAACTTTAATTTATTTAATTATGAAATTAAAATTTCTAACCATTTTTATGGTAACAATGTTTTTGACGGCAGGACTGTATGCACAAAAACAAGTAAGCACAGCAGAAGCTTTTGCTAAAAAAGTAGAAATGAAGAAGGAGAAACAACAGTTTGGCGAAAAGGGAGACCCGAATCAAAAATATCCAATATCAAGCGGAACTTCTTATAGCACAAAATTCAACAATAGTAAAGGAACAGTCTATCTAACTACATCTGGAGGATCTTACGCTACTGAGAAATGGGTAGATATAACCACAGAAGTAGATGGAGCAGGAACTGTTGTATGGGCACAAGGTGATGGAACTTATGGAAATGGAGCGGGACTCCTTACCGACGAACCTATTACTGGCTTAACAGATGGAGTAACATATTACATTAATTGTTACGATAAATATGATGACAGTTGGGACAACACTTTATACGAAGTTAGAACAGCATCAGGAGGGGCAGGAGTATTACTTGCCAACAATGGAGGCAACACGCCTAATGATGGTAATGACGAGGACGCAACATCTGCTTGGGAAGATAGGGATTTGGAAAGAGAATCCTCCGAAGCATTTACTCCTCCAGTGCCTGCTGCATTAGACGCTACAATTACTGGAATATCTGCTCCTGTTGATGGTTTTGAACCAGGAACAACAGACATTACAGCTAATTTACTTAACAACGGAACGACCACAATGACAGCTTGTGATATTAACTATAATGTTTATGATGTAACAAATGGAGCAAATGTAACAAGCGGAACTCTTCCATGGACAGGAAGCCTTGACTTAGGTGTGAGTGAAGATGTAGTTGTTGGTAATTTTACTTCCAGACCTCTAAAATAAGTAATCAAGATTAAAGCAAAATGCCTGGTTATCAAATAATTAACAATTTTAAAGTAAAACTGGACATTACATTTTAACTCCTTTAGAATCGCTTAAATAAAATTTTTTTACAACAAAATAGAAATAATCCATATATAAAGCATAAACATACAATTTTCAAAAAAAATGAAGATTAAAATTTAGAAAAAGTCAAATTTCATGTATTTTACAAAAACAAAGAGCGTATATCTTTAAAAATAAGACAGTTACAGTGATGTCCATTTTTTTAGCACTGATTTTAGAGGTCTGACTTCCGATTTTACTACAACATATTCTATTACTGCAACAGCAGTATTAACAGGTGATGAAGACCAAACTAATGATGAATTTGTTGGAATAGTTATAAGTAAGGTTATTCTTGCAACTCCATACACACAAGATTTTACAACTCCAGACTATTGGACAGATGCAACAGACGATGATGGTGATTGGGTAATAACTACAGCTATGGGTTATGGAGCTCAGCAAGACCACACTACAGGAACTGGTAATTTTGCTGGACTTGATGATTCTTCACCAATGGGTGCTGGTATGGAAGCAAGTTTATTAACTCCATATTTTGATTTATCTAATTTATTGTTTCCTACTATTTATTTCTACTATCAAAATGTTGATGATGGTGCTACTGGTGTAGCTGATATTTCCGCACTTCATGTTGATGTTTATGACGGAACTACTTGGACTTACGACGTATTAGTTATAACCGAAGAAGTTAATGCATGGACTGAATTTATGGTAAATATTGGTTCTTATGGTGATGTTGTGCAACTACGATTTAGAGGTATTACTTCTGATAATTATTTAAGCGACCCTTCTGTTGATGATTTTAGAGTGGACGAACAAAGAACAAACGACCTTAGCGTAAGCGGTTTAACTCCATTTGGAGCATTTTATGCAAACTATGCAGGAGACTATCCAGAAGTTCTTGTTACAAACGCTGGAACAAACGACCAAGCTACTTATTATGTAAATATTTCTATTACAGATGCAAGCACTGGCACTAATGTTTATACAGAAACAGTATCTAACCCGGGAGCAATTGTTTATGGAGCAGACCTTACTGTTACAATGACTACTCTATGGGAACCTGCACCTGGTACTTATTCGCTTACTGCAACTGTTATACTTGCAGGTGATGAAAATATGGGAAATAATGTTACTACTTCAAATGTAACTGTTTTCGAATGGTATCGCGGAGATAACGATATATTTACATCAACTTATCTTGGCAGTAGTGCTGCATATTCAGGTACTTATGGAGAACTATTATTCTCAATAGGTGGAAATGGTGGTACTGGTGTAGAAGTTAATATTTACGATATTAATACTCAAACATGGACTACAACTACAAGTGTTCCTGAAGCAACTGTTGTAGGTTGTTCTGCTGGTTATGGTGATAAAATCTTTACACAAATTGGTGCTTCTGCTAATTGTTACTCTTTTGATATGGGAACAGAAACATGGACACCAACAGCCTCTTTACCCGAAGCTCTTAGATGGACTGCTGCTACAACAGTTGGCGAAAATATTTACTTGGCAGGTGGACTTGATGGAGCTGATGGAGCTAGTGTTTATAGATACGACACAAATACAGACACATGGACTACAACTACATCTATGCCTATTGATGCTTGGGGTGGTGATTTAATTACTGTTGGTGATAAAATTGTATATGTATGGGGATCACAAGGTGGTTACCTATCAGGTAATGCTTATATTGGAGAAATAGACGCAGACGACCCTGACTTAATTAGTTGGACTACTACTACTGCTCCTGCAGAATTTGGAGCTTACAAAATAACAGCTGCACCACTCTCTAATACTTCTTTCATTGTTACAGCTGGAGATTATGATGCTAATTGGAATGCAAGACCAAACACTTATGTTTATAATATTATTACTGAAACGTGGACACGTGTAGCAGACAAACCAACACCAGTTCTTGGTTATGCAGCAGGTTCGTTCTTTATTGACGATGAAGTTCAATATATGGTTTCAACCGGTTATAATTCAGGCAATCAAACTCTTAGCGAATATTATCTGTATGATGTTCTTACTCCTATGCCAGTAACTTACTTGCCAACTGTTGATGCTATTGATGTTGAATCTGACGCTCCAATAAGTGTTACTTTTAATATGGACGTTTTAGAAGCATATTCAGGTATAATTTCAATTAATGGAGTGCCAGCAACATATACTTTAACTGGTAATACATTAGAAATTGACCATGCAGATTTTGAATATTCTACTACTTATACAGTAACAGTTGATGCCGGTATAGTTATGAATACTGACCTTACAGGAACAACTAACGAATATTTTGAATGGACTTTTACAACAATGTACCTTACTTACGCTGTTACTTTTGATGTAGAAGCTGGAGACGGAACAATAATTGCAGAAGTAAATGATAGTGAAATTACTTCTGGAGATGAAGTTACAGGAGGTTCAGAAGTTGTTTTTACTGCTACTCCAGATGCAGGTTGGCAAGTTGCAGATTGGTATTTTAACACAACGGCTGTTAGTTCTACCGACCTTACTTATACTATCGCTTCATTAGACGCTGTTGCAGATGTAACTGTAGAATTTGAAGAAGCTACTGGTACTTACACAGTAAATTTCACAGTTACAGACGAAGCCTCTAATCCAGTAGAAGGTGTTCAAATAGAAATGTTAGAAGCTGTTAGAACAACAGCCACTACCAACGACCAAGGTGTTGCTACTTTTGACCTTGTTGCTGCAGGTGCCTACACTTGGGAAGCTACAATGACTGACTGGACTACACAAGAAGGTACTTTTACTGTTCCTGGTGAGGTTGATATAGCTATTACAAATTTTACAGCTGTTGGAATTACGGACTTAAATTCTAATATTAGTATTTATCCTAACCCATCAAACGGTATGTTTACAGTAAGCGTAAATGGAACTTACAACTTGCAAGTTATAGACCTTACAGGAAAAGTTATTTCGGAACAAGAAATTGCTAACACTGAGGATATTAACTTAAAAGAATCAGGAGTTTATATGTTACGTTTAACTAACGATGTAGAAACATTAAACTACAAAGTTATTGTAAAATAATAAAAAGAAATATAATATTTCTATTGATTAATATTTTTAATGCTTTCAACTTTCCAAAAGTTTCAAACTTTTGGAAAGTTTTTTTTTATGAAAAAATTGACTTTTTAAAAAGAATAATGTAATTTTGTAAAATCTAATTTTTTTATATGTTTGTTGTCGGGCGAAAGCCTATTAAACACTCAAAATTAAAAAATAAAAACTTATATTATGGGACAATTAATAAAATTTTTGATTATTTCTATTGCTTTTTTAATAGGTTTTATCCTATTGTTTTTTGGTGTTAAAAAAATAAATCTAAAAAAAGATAAAAAATATGGTATTTTTATTATCACAATTTTATCTATACTAACTTTTAGTAATTGTGCTAACAGTCAGATAAATAATAACAAAACTGCCAATATTATTGTTGATGGTCAGTCTGATAGAATGAAAAAGTTAAATAACACAATAGAATGGCAACATTTTAAAGCTTTTTGGCAAAACATGGATAATGTTAGTCCACAAGTTACTATTTTTAACCAAAACGGGGAGTTAGAAATGTATAAATCTTATGACTTTGGGTTTAATAACAACAAAAACAACAACAAAAACAACAACAAGAACAACAACGAGGATAGCTACGAGCAAATAATAGACAAATTAGAAATTCATTTAGAGAGTTTAAAAGAAACTAAACTTATAAATGAAAATGAATTATTGGCAATTGAAGTCATTTGTAAAGAGAGAATTAAGCATTTGTATCAGTTTAATTCACTATTGTTGCTACACAAAATGCCTCCACAAATGGATATGAATATTAATGCTTCTCTGGAAAATTTAGAATTTAAAATTGACACACTCATTGGTTTCAAAAATAATAATGTAATAAATCAAGATGAGTATCAAAAAGCACTTAAAAATATTAATAGTGAGGTGAATAACATTCTTTTTATTTCTACAATTTTATCTAATTACAATGGCAGTATTTATGAAGGAATGCAATCAGATAAAAATATATTAGATAACAATAAAAAATATTTTGAAACTCATTTTGAAAAACTCCGAAAGCAAGAAGGAGAGAATGGTGAAAGTGAAAAAAAATATTTAGAAATAAAAACAAAATTAGAAGATATAGAACAATCATTCTCTACTTTGGACGAGTTGATAAATGATTTACTAAAGTTTCGGAGTTGATAAAAAGATGTAAATCAATGTTTTATTTTTTA
>JAOZQN010000192.1 GCA_029932195.1 Bacteroidales bacterium
CCGACAGGTCTTGCAGACGCTTTCGGGTTTATCCGAAAACCTTATTCACTTTTAGTATAACATACAACCTAATAAACAAATAAACCTTTTTTAGTATAATCAAGTTAATCATAAAAATCATAAATAATTAAGGTTAAAAATAAGAAATGACTGAATTTAAAAACTATATAAAAGAACTACAATCGGAAACAATTGATAATCTGACAGAACACTCAAAACGTTCTGCATTAGAGATATTGATGAAATCCGTAGCAATTCAAATTAACGATAAAATAAAAATTTTGCACGAACCAAAACGAAAAGAAAATTATGGTTCACCAGATTTTTTAATTCATATAAATAATTCTGTTATTGGTTATATTGAAAATAAAAAAATAACCGAAAATCTAAGTAAAACATTAAAAACAGCACAAATAAAAAAATATAGAGAGCTGTCTGACAATATTTTACTGACAAATTACATAGAATTTATTTGGATAAAAAAAGATGTAATAGAAAGAGAAACCCTTTGTAGCGTGGAAGACCTGACAGGTTTTAAAAATCTGTCAGATCTAAATGTGCAGAAGGTAAGCGAATTGATAAAACGTTTTATGTCGCAAGCACCAATTGGAGTTTCTACAACAAAAGAACTTGCTGTTGTTCTTGCAATTCGTGCTAAAAACCTTAAAATATATCTTTTAGAGGAATTAAAATATCAAAAAAAAGAAAATCAATTAGGACGATTATTTGGACTATTTCAAACATTTAAAGAAAATGTTTCCAGCGATCTAAAATTAGAAGAATTTGCCGATGCCTTTGCACAAATGCTGGTTTATGGTCTTTTCCTCGCAAAATTAAATATGGATACTGTAAAGACGCACGGCAGTGCGTCTCTACTAAATCTACGCAATGCCGAAGAATTTATACCTAAATCGTTTCAATTAATAAGAGAGCTTGTTAGTTTTTTTGATGAATTAGAAAAAGAAGAATACAAAGAAACTCGTTGGATTATAGAAGAAACAATTTCTATAATGAACAACTTGCAATTAGCTGAAATTAAAAAATCATTATCATTTATGAAAAACCAGACAGGTTTTGAAAACCTGTCTGCTTTACAAGAAACAGACCCGTATATCTATTTCTACGAAGATTTTTTGGCAGCCTACGACAGTAAATTACGAAAAGCAAAAGGAGTCTATTATACTCCTCCACAAGTTGTGTCTTTTATTGTATCTGCAATAAATCAGATACTTACAGATGATTTTAAAATGCTAAAAGGACTGGCACAGCACGATAAAGTAACAGCTCTTGATTTTGCCACTGGAACAGGAACTTTTTTAACCGAAATTTTCAAACAAGTTTTGGAAACAAGTCAAGGTGGAGCGGAAATAAGTCAAGGGGTGGCTCCAAGCCACCCTTTGACTGCGACTCCAAGTCACCCTTTGACTGGGGAAAAAAAACTAATAATTAAAAATCATTTACTTAAAAATATTTACGGTTTTGAATATTTGATAGCACCATACACAATTACACATTTAAAATTGTCGCAGCTTCTTAAAGAAAATGATTATGAATTATCGGCAAAAGAGCGCTTGCAGGTTTACCTAACCAACACATTAGAACCCGCTTACGCAAAAGTAAATTTATTTTTGCAGGCATTGTCGGAAGAGGGCAAATTGGCAAAACAAGCCAAAGAAAATCCAGTTTTGGTTATCACAGGAAATCCGCCTTATTCTATTTCGTCGTCAAATAATCACCCGATGATAATAGATTTGTTGAAAAATTACAAAACAGGACTTAAAGAACGAAAAATAAATCTCGACGATGATTACATAAAATTTATCCGTTTTGCACACGATAAAATTGCACGATACAAGCAAGGAGTAGTGGCAGTAATAACCAATAACTCATTTCTTGACGGCATCACACACCGCCGAATGCGGGAAAGTTTGTTAAATGATTTTGACAAAATTTATATAATAAATCTGCACGGAAATAGTCTGAAAAAAGAAGGTGATGAAAACGTTTTTGATATTCGGGTAGGAGTGGCAATTTCTATTTTTATAAAAACACCAAAACCTCTCAAAAATAAAGAAGTCTATTATTTTTCTACAAAAGACAACAAACTAATAAAACGACAAGAAAAATATGATTTTCTAACCAATAATAGCTTAAAAAGCATTGATTTTGAAAAACTTAAACCTCAAAAACCTAATTTCTGGTTTGTGAAAAAAGATTTGAAATATCAAAAGAAGTATAATAAAGGTTTTAAAATTACTGATATTTTTCATATAAATAGCAATGGATTCGAAAGTCAAAATGATGCAATCACTGTTCAATTTTCAGAAGAAGAGATTTTAAAATTAAAAAGAGAAATTTTAGATACAAATGAAGAAGACTTTTTCCAAAAATATAATCTCTCAAAAAAAAGAGACTGGATATATGAAAAAGCAAAACTTGATTTAAAAAGTCTTAAAAATACTACAAAAATAAATTATCATATTTTTGATGAACGTTATACTTATTTTTCACAAAAATCAAAAGGTTTTATTGCTTACCCAAGAACTAATGTAATGCAACATTTTGAGAATAAAGATAACTTGGGAATTGTAGCAACAAGACAAGTCGCAACTGGTGATTTCAACCATGTTTTTATAACAGATAAAATAATAAATCGTTGTTTTTTGTCAAATAAAACACGTGAGTCAAATAGTGTTTTTCCACTTTATGTCTATAACTCAAAAGGCAATACCGACGAAAACGGCAACGGCTATCTTTTTAAAGAAGAGAGTAAACGTGATAATTTTACAACCGAATTTAGGAAATTTATAAAAACAAAATACAAAAAAACTAAAGCAGATAACAATAAGAATATTAGTGATTTGCAAAATGAGATAAAAAACGATGAAAAAATAATTGAAGAAACCAAAACTATTTTAGAACTTCAAACAGATGAAACAATTATTGAATCGCTTCAGCAAATTATAGAAGAAACTAACAATTTATTAACCGAAAAACAGCAAAAATTAAGTGAGCTAAAAAATCAAAATTCATCATCTAATTTTGTCCCTGCTCCCGAACAGGTTTTGGGATATATTTATGCTATTTTACATAGCCCAACTTATCGTAAAAAATATGCAGAATTTCTAAAATTTGATTTTCCACGTATTCCGTTTACAGATGATTCTGCAAAATTTAAAACTTTATCTAAGCTGGGTTGGCAATTAATTCAAACACATTTATTAAACGAAATTCCACAAGGAAAAGAATATGAAAATCTTGCAATTTACATGGGAAGCGGCGAAAATATTGTAGAAAAAACAAATTACAGCAACGGAAAATTATACATAAATAAAGAACAATATTTTGACAATATTCCAGAACAAGTTTATGAATTTAAAATAGGAGCTTATCAAGTGTTACACAAATATTTAAAAGATAGAAAAGGACGAAATTTATCATTAGATGATATAATGAATATTGAAAATATTTGCAAATCGTTAAAATTTACGATAACTCAAATGAAATTAATTGATAATTTTTTTAATGAATAATGAACAATTAATAATGAATAATTTGCTGACGCTTGAAATACAGGATTACACAAAATATATAAGTCGTTTTTATTTGCACAACAACTTAACTTTCAACTTGATAACTTTTAACTCAACAACTCAATAACTTTTAATTCAACAACTCAATAACTTTAACTCCCTAATAAAAAATGAAAAAAAACGGACTTTTAATCGCAATATTGTTATTTAGCTTTGCTGGTTTCGCACAGCAAGATGCAATGTTTACACAATATATGTTTAACACAACATCAGTAAATCCAGCCTATGCAGGAAGTAGAAATATTTTAAGTGCAACCACAATTCACCGCTCGCAATGGGTTGGTTTTGACGGTGCTCCACAAACACAAACTTTTTTTATAGATGCTCCTATTTTTGAGGAAAATATCGGTTTGGGCGGTTCAATTATTAATGATAGAATAGGACCTGTTTCAGCAACTTCGATAAATGCTGATTTTTCTTACAAAATAAAAATCACAAAAAAATCTAAACTCGCTTTTGGTCTTAAAGCTGGTCTTAATATGATTGATATAAACCTCAATCAATTATATGTTTACGATAAAACAGAATCAATTTTTAATCAAAGTGTAGATTACCGAATTATGCCAAATTTTGGATTTGGACTCTATTATTTTTCCGAAAAATATTATGCAGGGTTTTCAGTTCCTAAATTATTGAAAAATAATTTTGCAAACAGCACATTATCAAATACTATAACAGAAGCCAAACAGGCTAAGCATTATTTTATAATTGCTGGTGCAACTTTTAAAATTAATGATGATTTAAAATTAAAACCAACTACTTTTGTTAAAATTACACCAAACGCACCAATACAGGTGGATATTACGCCAATGGCAATCTATCAAGACAAATTTTGGGGAGGGCTAATGTATCGCACAGGAGACGGGATGGGACTTCTACTCGGCATGAATGTAACCGAACAACTTGGAGTTGGTTATTCTTTTGACTGGTCTTTGGGAAATAAAACGGCTGTTTATAATGCTGGCAGCCACGAACTTATGCTACGTTATGATTTTATCCTTAAAGCAAAACCAAAAGTAATGTCGCCTCGTCATTTTTAACTTAAAATTTTGTTAATATTTATAGTTTTGACAAAATTGTGTTAATAATAAAATCAAATTATCATGAAAACAATAAGCATATTAATAGTATTTTTATTAATATCATTAAATTTATTTAGTCAAAAAGTCCAATATTCAATAGAAGCTGGAGGTAATTATAATATCTCTTCAAATAATACTATGTTTAATTCAGTGGGTGAATTTGGGTTTAATTTGGGTAATAAATTTACAATTCCTCTTAATAAACATTTTTCAATAAAAACAGGTTTTGGATTAAATCAATTAAAAGGTAACATTAATTCTGATATTTTTGATTTTCCTTATTTTTCGTTAAACTATAATCTGCTTTCATTAAATATTCCATTACAATTACAAATTAATTTCTTAAAAAAAAGACTATTATTAACGACTGGTTTTTCTGCATCTACAATAATTTATGCTAAAAGTGAAGCTCGGTTAGATGATGGAAGTTATATTGAATATAATGCAAAAGATGATTTTAAAAACTTCTTTTTAAACATGAATATTGGTATAGAATATAAAATTCAGAAAAATACTTATTTAGGAATTTTTTATGAGCGTAGTAACAATATAATTAAAAATCAAAATTTATTTATAGACTTAAACCCACAAGTAACATACGGTGGGGATTTAGAAAAAAATTCTAACACATACTTAAATAATCTTTCATTAAACTTATCATATAAATTTTAAAAATTACACCCCCCTTTAAAAAATGAAAAAAATTATAACATTATTATTATTTATCTCATTTACAACCGTATTATTTTCACAAGAGTCGTGGAATGAAAAAATGGGAGACCGATATTTTGATTCGTATTCTTTTAAAGAAGCAATTACAAAATACGAATTTGTTAAAGATAAATCGACAGATGTAAATCGTAAACTTGCCGAAGCCTATTTCTACACAGCAAATTACGAAAAATCGGAAGAGTATTATGCCATAGTTGTGGCGGCAAACGAACACAAAGATTTAGACTTGTATAAATATGCGTCAGTTTTGGCTATTAATAAAAAATATGCAAAAGCAGATGAATGGAAAAAAAAGTATTATACAGCTACCAATCAGACTGAAAAAAATGTAGGCAATACAGGAATTTATCAATCATTACAAAAAAACAAGGATAATATAAAGATAGAAAATCTTGAAATTAACACTAAACACACCGATTTTGGAGTTGTATATTATGGAGATCAAATAATTTATACTTCTTCCGACAATGGAACTTTTAAAAAAGATTGGCGATGGAATAAATTACCTTTTTTAGACATATATTCTGCTGATATAGACCAAAATATGCAAATATCTAACCGCAAACAATTCTTAAAATCATATAAAACAAAATATCACAAAGGACCTGTTACAATAAATAAAGCTGGTGATTTTATGGTATTTACTGTTAATAAAAAAGTAAAAGGCAAAGAAGATTTAGTTCGTTTGGAACTTTTTTACACCACAAAGAAAAAAGACGAATGGAAAAAACCCAAAAAGATGAGGTTTAATAATAAAAAATATTCTACTGCACAGGCTACTTTAAGTCCAGATGGTCAAATATTATTTTTTGCCTCAGATATGCCTGATGGTGAAGGAAGTGTAGATTTATATGTAACATTTAAAACAGGAAAATACAGTTGGCAAGAGCCAATAAATTTGGGAAATAAAGTAAATACGGAAGGCAAAGAAATGTTTCCTTTTTATCACCCAGATGGATTTTTATATTTTGCTTCTGACGGTAGAACTGGTCTTGGTGGCTTGGATATTTTTGTGGTTAAAATAAAAGACGGAATGCCAATTGGTGAGGTTGAAAATCTTGGCTCACCAATAAATAGTAGCTACGATGATTTTTCTTTTATCAGCAACGAGGAGCAGATGAGCGGATTTTTTGCTTCAAATCGCCCAGAAGGAAAAGGAGACGATGATATTTATAAATTTACAATGCAAAAACCGCTTGCTAAAAAAATAATTTCGGGAATTGCAAAAGATAATTTCAATAATATTCTTGCCAATACCAAAATAGAACTATTTGATGAGAGTAATAATTTAATTGAATCTATAACTTCTAATGAAAAAGGTGAATACAATTTTTATGTAAGCCCGAACAAAAGTTTTAGCCTTACTGGACAAAAAGAAAAATATAAAGATGCTAAAAACGTTGTATCAACAAACGTTCCTGAAGAAACTATTGAATCAAATTTAGTTTTAGACCTTATTCCAGAACTTTCACTACTTTGCATAGTTAAAGAAAAAAATGGAGGACGACCTGTGGACAGCATAAATATTACGTTAATTAATAATCTTTCAAAAATAAGTGAAGATACTCTAATTGTAAGCAATGGAAATTATATTAAAAACCTACCAGACAACAATATAAATGATGAAATAAGTTATAATTTGAGAGTAGAAAAAGAAGGATATGTTACACAAGAAGTTTTATACGAGCAAAAATTAAGTGAAAACAGACAGTATATTATTGAAGTGGAAATGTATAAACAAGTTGTTGGTATTGACCTTGCAAAAATGGAAAATATCACTATCTTTTTTGACTTTAAGAAATACGAAATAACAGATGAGTCAGCAAAACAACTTGATAAAATGGTTCTCCTTATGAATAACAATCCAACAATGGAAATAGAACTTTCTTCACACACAGATTGCAGGGGTTCAGATAGTTACAATGAAACATTATCAGACCAAAGAGCAAAAGCATCTGCCAGTTACATCCAAGAACGAATAACTAATCCCGAACGAATTTATGGAAAAGGATATGGTGCAAAGAAACCAGTAAATGACTGCGATTGTGATATAGCACCATGCTCAGAAGACGAACACCAAGAAAATAGACGAACAGAATTTAATATTATTGAAAAAAAATAAATTTTATGAAAAAACAAATACCTTATGGAGTGAGCAATTTTGAAACCATAGCAACCGAAGATTATTATTTTGTAGATAAAACAAAATATCTTGAAGATATTGATAATGTTAATTATCCAGTTTTTTTACGCCCCCGTCGTTTTGGAAAATCGCTTTTTACGGAAATGCTCCGTTATTATTACGATTTAAAATATGCCAATAAATTCCAAGAAATTTTTGGAAAATATTATATCGGTAAAAATCCGACAAAACGACACAACACATATTTTTTTATAAGTTTTAACTTCTCTGGTTTACGTGCTTATGCCAAAAAAAATAAAGATGTAGTAGAAGAGAAATTTAATCTTAATAATAATTCTGCGATTTATAAATTTTTACAACATTATAAAGAAGAATTAAAATTAAATGATAAAATTATAGAAACTTATAGACAAAATTATGAAAATAATTCATCAGGAGCATTGACAAATATAATAAATCTTGTTGCTTCGGTTGGAGGCAAAATATTTATCGCAATAGATGAATATGACTCGTTAACCAATGCAATGGCAATATATTATCAATATGCCTCGGAGGAAGAAAATGAATATCTTAACATTTTAAGAAGTGGAGGATTTTTTAGAGGTTTTTTTGAAATAATAAAATTTGGCACAGCTACATCGGTAGATAAAGTATATATTACTGGAATACTGCCAATTACAATAGCCGACATGAATAGCGGATATAATATTGCCAAATGGATAACTTTTGACAAAAAATATTCAAATATGTTGGGTTTTACTTATGCCGAAACAGAAAATTTAATTGATGAAATTTATACCGATTATAATTTAACAGCAAGCAAAACAGAAGTATTAAAAATACTAAAACAATATTACGATGGATATAAATTCAGTAAAAAAGGCGATTATTTACTCAACCCAATGATGACCCTTTATTTCCTAGACAATTTGATAGAAAATGATGAGTATCCCGACTCATTAATAGACGATAATTTGCGAATAGATTACAGGCAAATAGCTTTTATTTTTGGCAACAACACCGAAGGACGTGATGAAATTATTACAGAAATAACCGAACAAAAAGGAATAAATTTCTCTTCAAATTTGAATGTCAGTTTTAAAATGAACAATTATAAAAATGGCGATTATATAATTGAAGGATTGTATTATTCTGGTATTTTATCGCATGGCAAAAAATTTGACAGCCTAAAAATCCCAAACCATATAACTTATATTATGGCACTTGATTATTTTAAGGAAATAAATAATTTTACTACAACAGGATTTCAAATTTCAAAAATTATACAAAAATATAAAGCAACTGGCAATGTTCACGATTTAGTAGAAAACTTTTTTGAAAAAATAATAAAAAAATTTCCAGGCGATTTTTTCAAAAATGCCAACGAAAGTTTTTATCACGGATTGTTATATCATGTTCTTTGGAGCACATTCACAAAAAATATTTACGAAATTTTACCCGAATATAATTTTCCTACCGGACAAGCAGATATTATGTTAAAATCCTTGCATAATGCAGAAGTCCAACACAAACTACACGATATTTTTGAGATAAAACAAGTTCCAAAAGGAGCAAAAGAAACCGAATTTGAACTACAATTTAATAAAGTAAAAGTTCAAGCTCAAAAACATCTAACAGGCGATTATAAAAATTGGCGAGCAATTGCCATCTGTTTCAGAGGAAATAAAGACTACAAAATACATATTTTTTAAACACCTTCTTACATCTCTAAAAAAAATGAAAAAAACACTAATTATCCAGTTACTTTTTATTGGAATTTTATTTTTTCCAAGTTTATTAAAAGCACAAGAACCAACTGTTCAAGATTGCCTTGGAGCAATTCCTATCTGTGGTTCAATTTATCATGAAGAAAATGCGTATTTGGGAACAGGGAATTATCCCGCAGAAATAAGTAATGGAGTAGGAATGTCTTGCTTGGGGTCCGGTGAAAAAAATTGTGTTTGGTATATTTTCACCGTTCAAGTATCTGGAAATCTTGATTTTAGTATAACTCCAAACGATATGAGCGATGATTACGATTGGGGTGTTTACAACCTGACAAACAACGAGTGTTCTGAAATTTTTACAAATGCCTCGTTAGAAGTTAGTTGTAATTACTCTGGAGAACCAGGAGTAACTGGAGCAAATGGATTGTCAGGTTCTCAAAATGAACCTGTTGTGCCAGTTCTTGAAGGACAAACTTATGTAATGAATGTTAGCCAATATTCACCATCTACCGCTGGATACACTCTTGACTTAGGAGCTTCTACCGCAATTTTTCATGATGATGTTCCTCCTTATGCTACAGAACTAACTCCAGCTGCTTTCTGCGACTCTGCTTCAATAAATTGCCATTTTAATGAAGCTATAATTTGTGAAACAGCCTCTACCGAAGATTTTCAACTCACTGGACCAGGTGGACCATTTACTATAACTTCTGTAACATCAGAATCTTGTGAAGCTGGAGGAAGCTATGGAAATACTTTTCATATTACCTTCTCGCCCTCACTTCAAATGGGAACATATACCTTAGATATTGTTCCTCACGAGGCAGGTGCATTGACTGATAACTGTAGAAACTCTGCAGAAATTGGAGCATTAGATTTTGACACCGAAAATATTTATGAACTTGCCTACGCAACAGTTGATCCAACATGTTTTGAATACACTGATGGCATTATAGATGCCTCATTACCAGGAGCTTCTGGACAAATTTTATATTCATTTGAAAGTGGACCTTTTTTAGATAACGCTGGACTTTACACTGGACTATCAGCAGGAACATACAATGTTATGGCTCGCAACGAAAATATGTGTTGGGCAGAAGATGATATTACAATTGACGAACCATCAGTAGGAACTTCTGACGCAGGAGCAGATGCAGATGTTTGTGATATAGACAGTTACACGCTGAATGCAAACAGTCCTATACCAGGAGTAGGATTTTGGACTTGGAACAATGAAGATGTTTCTATTAATAATGAATATTTTTTTATTGTTACTGCAAGCGATTTACCACTCGGAACAACTACTTTTGTTTGGGCTGTAAGTCATGGAGTATGTGGAAATTAGGCTACCCACTTAAAGTTGGACAGCAATTAATTATAAATTGTTAAAAAT
>JAOZQN010000193.1 GCA_029932195.1 Bacteroidales bacterium
TTTTTTTTATCCTGATTTTAACATACTTACAGTCAAAATGAGAACTGCTGGTATTTTGTTGCTCCCCACATTTCACCTACACTAACATTTTCATTAATAATAAAATCTCCTTTTATCGTTAAGTCTCCTGTTCCTTGTATTTTGTAGTTGTTTGAACCATCAGATGCCGTAAGTTCGAGTGTTCCATAAGTTTTTCCTGATGCAGATATTGCTTCATTTCCAGCAGATTGAATATCATATTCAAAAACACCTGTTTCTGTTCCTGCAACAGTAGATAATCTATCAACAACATATGTATTAGCTACATCTGTTCGCCAAATAAATCGTCCTCCATTATTAATACGTAGTTTACCATCTGTACCAGAAGCAGCAAGGGTTAGTGTGGTTCCTGAGCCTTCAAAATCATCAATTAATGTTCCGCCAGTTTCAATAACAATTGCATCTCCGCTTTTGTTTATTGTTAAAGCAGGGCTTAAAGAATTTGTATTTGGTAGTGTAACTTCAATTGTTTTACCTGTAGTTGGATTAATTCTCATAGAATTAATTGTTTGAGCTGTTGCTACATCGTAAAGAACTGTGTATGAATTTGCTGGTCCATCTACATTATCAAAAACAACATCGTCGTCGTCTTGTGGTAGCATAGCTGGTGTCCAGTTTCTTGCTACCGACCACAAGTCATTTACAGAACCGTTCCAAATAATATTGTCGAATAAATTAGACATATATACTGGAGTAATTTGTCTATACTTCCAATTTCCTCCATTATCGTAATTATAAACAAGTGTAACCATATTTTTTGTCCAAGTAGGTTCTGTATCGCTGTCCACATCAGTATTTTTAAATATATAACAACGTAAATCATCAACAGTTGAAACATCTGTCATATCAACACTCCCGTTGTTACCTTCTAATGGCCAAGATCCAGAAGCTTTTGTTACATCTTGAATTCTCATTAGGAGTCCATCTACAGCTTCAAATTGTTCATAAGTATATCCTCTCAAAGTATTGATAGATACAATATATGGAGCTGGCAGTGTAGTCGCACCTAAATCAATAATTTGAGTAGGATTGCTTATTGCTGTCATGTTTTCATATACATTAGTATTTGTAGTTGTGCTTCCACTTATAACTTTAAGAGGTCCTTTTATTATATATAATTTTGAAATATCTCTAATTTGAGCGAATTGGTTATCATCTCTAATACATAGTCCACTTGCACCAGCTCCTTCTCCTTCTTGAATAAAGAATTGGTCATAATCAGTAGCACCACCATAAGTTAAACGTCCTGAGCCAATTGTAGAAGTTCCTTCTACGGCTACTATCGTATTTCTATTATCTAATGTAGCATTGACTTCGGCTGTAACAATAGTAAAATCTTTTGCATTATCAAAAGGTATAGTTAAATAAATATCTGGTATTGATGAAATATCTGTATCAGTGCCTCCGTCTCCGGCAGTTTGAACTGGCACATTATAATTTCCCATGTCAGTTATTACAGTTACATCGTTTGTTGTAATAGCTGTTACTTCTACCGAAAGAATATCTGTGTCTGTTAAAATAAGATTGTTTATTGTAATTACTCCAAGAGCAATACTTTTGGTTGTATTTCCTGAAACTGCTCCGCCTGTTAATGTAATATTAGCTGTTATAAGAGTAGAATTATCAATAAAATTAGATAAATCAATTTTTACTTTTTTCAGCCAACCTGAACTAACTCCTGTAACTTCAATATTAATAATTTGATTAGTTTTGTTTCTTTGGAAAATATCTTTTCCATTAATGTTGCCTGCTCCGCCGTTTACAACTGTAGCTGTTCCACTACCATCGGCAGCAATAGGACCTGGTGTTGGAGTTTCACTTACTTCTACGCCACTACTCCAATTAGAACCACTTCTTGTAAATATTTTGAAATAATATAAAGTTCCGTTAGTTAAATCGTAAATTGTTTGTGGAGAAGTAGAGCCTTTATATACAACTTTGCCTGTTCCGTCAAAAGCTGTTCCCGAACCAGAGTTAAATTGCAAGTCGGCAGTATAAGCAGAGCCATCTCCTGAGGGCGAAGCTCCTATTGTAGTTAAAGGTTTTGCAACTATCATAACTTCATCAAAACATGATGTAACATTTGTCCAGTCAATAACAACTTGCTGATTAGCTGGTGTTGCTGTTAGTCCTGTAACATTTTCTATATTGCTTAAAGATGTTTCGTTTGCAGTTGCCCCCGAAGAATATGTATCTGGGTCTTCAATATTAAAAATTAAATAATGATAAGTAGTTCCTGCTGTAAGTCCAGTTATTGTAACATTTGCTCCATCGCCTTTATATACACATTTTGCAGAAGCGTCGTTTTGGTATGCAGTTCCAGCTCCTGAAAAATCGTTGTCGGCTGTATATGTTGAAATATCAGAACTTGGAGTTCCTACAGTAATAGCATTTGTTGCTTTTGCAAATACTAATACAGTATTTGAACCCGAACTGTAATTTGTAGGTAAGTCCCAATTTACAGTATGTTCTGTTAAACAATTATCATTAATTGTAATATTAGTTACATTTGATAATCCGGTAGGTGTTCCTATAACTTCCATATTATCAACAGCCCAACCATAATCTTGATTAGATGCGTCTGACTTAAATCTGTATCTGAATTGGAAGTCAGATTCTCCGTCAAAAACAGAAATATCAACATTAACAGTTTGCCAGGATTTTTTACTTCCATCCCAGCCATCTCCTTCAAGTGCACTAACATATCCGTCATAAGCTAAATCTGCATCCATTTTTGTCCAAGTTCCCATACCAGAAGAATAACATTCAAAAACACCTCCATCAAAGTATAACTCTGAACCTAACCACATATCAAAGTTAATTTCACAATCGGTATAGTTAGTTAAATCTATAGCTTCCGAAGTAAGAGTATATTCTTTTGATTTTAAATATTCTTGATTTTCAAATTTTGTTTTATAAAAATCTCCAGAAGTTCCATTTGCCGATGGATTTGTTCCAGGAGCATCTATTACCCAGTTTGCTGTTCCATCGTTTGTCCAAGTGTGGTTTGGTGTGCAGTCTTCCCACCAAATAGTTGTCGGTCCTGTTGTAATATTTACATCGCCACTGTTTACATCGGTCAAAGTGGCTCCATCGTCTGCATGAATTGTATGAATTCCAACGGCATCAATTCTAATGTCTGTCCATTCATAAATTCCACTTGAAAGTGTTTGTGTTAATCCGGTAGCAGATGAAATTGCACCAACTCCAGTGTTTATAGTTAAAGTTATTGAGCTTGAATTATCAGATAAGTCTCTATTTCCATACACATCTGTTGCTTCAATAGAAGTAAGGAAATCAGAGTTCAGACCAGCAGTTGCAGGTGGTTTGTTTGTAATAAATCTGAGTTCAGTAGCTGTTACTCCAATTGTGAAATCGGCAGAGTTAAAATCTACACCTGAAACAAAAGTTGAAGCAAAATTAGAACCAGTTGAACCATTAGCAGTAAAACCATGAGTATCTGTATCTACCATAAAAGAAAGAATTGCTCCATCAACAAGGTTTGTTGTGTTTAATTGGATAGATAATGTTATTTCTTTTGATGTTCCGTCTGCTACATCGTAAGTTCCGGAAATTGGAATATCAATGTAAGTATCTGTAATTGTAATTGGATTTAATGATAAATCCAATCCATCATTAAGTTTAATATCTTGAATATGATCTGTCCAATCAGCTGTATTAGATGAGTGAGGATAAATTCTAATATTTGTTACTTTTGTAGCAACACCATCGGCAGTTCCTTTATCATCAATATCAAATTTGAATACATTTGTATATCCTGTAAAAGTAGAAGCTATTGTTGTTCCTGGATTTATTTGTGTGCCGGGAGCAGATGCTTCTGAGTCGGTGTCGTTTGCTGAGGCACAATTAATTGAGCCAGGTGTTCCTACTCCAGATACTCCTAAATCGTCCCAATTTGTAACTGGTTTATTATCAGATGCACAGTCTGTAAATTCATAATTATGATCATCATTAAATTTATCTCCACTTGAACCTGCTTCATCAATAATAGTTCCACTTGCATTTTTAAGAACAACGTAACAATGAGCATTCATTGAAAAACTTGAAACATAGTCAGGAGTTAAATCTGCTGCATCATACGAACTTCTTGCAGCAATAACGAATGCGTCATTTGCAGGTATTGCATCACCACTACCAAAAGTTATCGTTTTTTCTAAACTTGAATGATAATACAATAATTGCCATCCATTCAAATCAAGAGAAGAAGAGCCACTATTAGATAGTTCAATATATTCGTCATCAAAATCTCCACCAACACCGTCGCCAGCAATTTCCGATATATATACACTTGGTGCATCAGTAATATCAAAAGTTGGATTGCTTGTAATATTTGACCAACCTTGTGTGTCGGGGTCGGTAGTTGTAATTGTTCGTCCTGTTTCTGTTACAGAAAAAATAAGATTGCTGAAAGTAGCAACACCATTTACAGGGTCAACTTCTGTTGTGGCAGAACCGTCAAATGTTCCTGTTGTATTTAGACCTACCGAATAACTTGCTCCGTTAAAATCTACGTCTGTATTTCCGTTTGCATCTTGTGCTGTAACTGTAACCGAAGGCGACATTACTGCACCATTTACAACGTCAGAGGGTTGTTGTGTAAATACAAGTAAGGTATAAGCAACCTGAATTGTAATTTGATTAGAAACTGGCGAAGGCGTTGTTCCAGTAAAAGTTGTTGCAAACTGCGAACCAGAAGCATCTGCTGTAAAGCCGTGTGCTGTTCCGTCCACTTTAAATTCAAGTATTTGATTGTCAGTTATGCCAGTTGTATTCAAATATGTTAATAAGGAAACCGTTTCTATATCGGTATCAGCAACAACAAGGTTGCCCGATGCTATAGGAAAGACAATAGTGCTTGCAGTTATTGTAGGTGCACCAGTTGTAACAAAAGTTGTTCCTCCATCAAGAGAAATTTTGGCATTTTGTAAAACTGTTGACCAATTAGCAGTATTATTTGTTCCTGCTTTTATAGTTATTTGGGTAACATCTGTTGTTAAACCATCTGATGTTCCATAATCATAAATATCAAAGTCAAAAACTCTTACTGCTTCGCCGTCTGTATCTACGAGTGAAGAAATTGTTGTTATACTTGGTTGTCCTGCAAGGTTTGGTCCGTCCACGTCTGAGTCTTCGTCATTTGCTTCAGTAACACCTATGTCATCAATAAAAATATAACATTGGTTTGCAATAGAATATCCATGAAAACCAATATGAAAATCATCGGTAGAAGATGGTGTAAAACTGACAGTATATTCGGTGTAGTTGGGATAATTTACAGCATTAATATCAGTAATATCTGCTAAGTTTCCTGATGTCATTGATGCAGCTGTATGGTCTGTTCCATATTTCACTTCTAATTTTTCGGTATAGCTATCACATGCAGAAGCAAACCAAAAAGTTAATTTATAAGTTGTTCCATTTGTTAAAGCTAATGGCGGTGTAAAAAACCAATCATCCATTGCAGCAGACGAATTATATCTAATACCCATTTGATTTAAACCTGAATGAGGAGGTTGTGCCGTAGCATTTCCTAATGAAGTATTTGTGCATGTAACCCATTCATAAGAATCGCTATTGTCATTTGTTACTTCCCAACAATCTGGCATTGTAGGTTGTGATACTCCATCAAAGTTTTCAGACCAAGGGATTGTTTGACCCGTTGCACATGGGTCTGCGGCTGGCGTTCCACTTACATCAACTCCAGTTGACCAACGTGTGTATGTTCCTGTGCCATCTTCTACAAATATTCTAAAATGATATGTTGTAGAATTTGTTAAGCCTGTTATTGTTGCACTTGTTCCTGTTCCTTTGTAAACTACATAATTAGTTGCAGCTGTTCCTAATCCTGTTATATCTTCTACATCATCACCTGAAAGCCAAGTTGTATTTGCCGTAAAATCTTCATCACCAGCATAGTCATCAAGGTTTCCTTTGCTAACAGCTGCTTCTACAGCTGAGCCTGAACGACCTACAATCAATACGTTATCGTAGCAAGTCATGGTTGGGTTTGTCCAGTCTAGTGTTAGTTCTGTATCTCCAGATGTTGCGGTTGCACCAGAGACATCGGCAATTGCGGTTGCGGTTGCTGAAATTTCGCTTGTTGCGGCTGACCAAGTATCTGGACTTCCATTGAGGTATGTATATGCAATAAAATAGTATGTTGTACCGGCAGTTAAATTGGTAACAGTTATATTTCCATCTGCATCAGTATTCTGGTTTACTACACAAAAACTATTTCCATCTTGTGTTCCACTACCATAAACCAAGCTTGCAGAAATTGTAGAACCATCATCTCCTGTTATGTTTGCATCGTTTGCAGAAGTTGCTCTTGCAAAAACTACTACTCCGTCCCAGTCTGTTTGATATGTTCCACTTGGTTTTGTCCAAGTTAGATTAATTCCTGCTTCTGTTGCACAATTTGTTTGAAATGAGCTTGGTGGGTTAGTGCCAGAGGCAGATATACCGTCAATTTCAAATTCATCAAATCCAATATCTTCTTTGCCAGAATTTAAAGCAACAGTTATTCTCAAATCTAATGAATTTCCAGTAGTAGCAATACTTTTAGTAAATGATGCAAAGGCTCCAGTTAAATCAGTGCCATCGCTATCTCCGTCAAAATTAGTATCTTCTCCTAACTCTGTATTGTATTCTGTTCCATCATTTTCAAATGCAAGCAAATTAGTCCAACTACCTGCATCTATTTTATATTCAATCAGAACGTAATCAATATCATCAGCTCCATCTGTATAACTTGAAGCAAATAAACCTGTAAATTCTAAATCAGTATATCCAGTTATATTAATTCCAGTCCAAGTAAGTTGAGAAGGAGACGCACTTCCAGACCAACCAGAGTCGTCAATATCTTGACCTGCAAAATAATTCCCAATAGCTCCTGAATATCCTCCCAAAGAAGTAGTTTTTTGAAAATAATCAGAAGTTCCATCGTTTCCTTCAGCACCAAGTGTTACAGAATATGAACCAGTCGTGAAGTCTTCTGACCAGATTTACCCAAAACTTATTTGAGCAAAGCTTGTTAAAAATACGACGACTAAAAATAGCCGAGTTAGTTTCTTGTAATAATTTTTCATGATTTTTATATTAGAGGGTTAATAAATTTTATGTTATTGTCTTGTAAGACTATTTTTTTGAGAAAAAGTTGCATTGGAAACTCTGTATTTCTACTACTTCGTTTTTAATTAAACACTCTTTATAAAATTAAGTATTTCCTTAAAACCGAAAGTCTTTTTGTAATTCTTTCACTTTTAGGTATTTGTATTCAATTTTTTTCACCTGTTTAGGTAAAAAAAAGTTGTCATAATTTTAAAAAAAAGGCTGTAATTTTTTGATAATCAAACAGATTATCATTACCTTACAGCCCTAAAAATAAAGTTATGACAAAAATAGAAAAAAGTAAACAAATAATCACTCCTTTTGGAGGAATAAATTATATAATTAGCTATATTAAAGAAGCAGGTGTATTGGAATTGATTGATAATCAGCTAGGTAAAAGGGTAAAGCAAGCAGAGTATTCTTATAGTGATTTGATATTAAATTTGTGGAGTGTGTTTTTTACAGGAGGCGATTGTGCCGAAGATATAAATGAACATTTACATGATTGTTTATCTACTGTTCCCAATACAAAAGTAGCTAATGCAGATACAATTCTTGGAGTTTTAAAAAAGTTAAAAACAAGGAATGAATCAGTAACAAGTAGTAGTGGTAAAATTTATGAAACTAATAGGCACGACAAACTTAATCAATTAAATATCAGTATATTAAAACAGCTCAATCTTTTAAAATCGGGTAATTATTATGATTTTGATTATGATAATGAAATTTTACCAACAGAGAAACAGGACACAAAAAAAACTTATAAAAAAGTAAAAGGATATTTTCCAGGAATGGCAACAGTAAATGGTAATCCTGTATATTTTGAAAATAGAGATGGTAATATGAACGTAAAAACCGACCAGGCTGCTGTTCTACAACGTTGTTATAAAATGCTTAAAGATAATGGAATAAAAATTAATCGTAGTCGCATGGATGCAGGCTCTTATTCTTTTGATATAGTAAAAACTGCCTTAGAATATAGTAATTTAATTTATATTCGTGCTAATCGTTCGGATAACTTATCTGACTTATTATTAGAGAATCGTGAATGGAAAAAAGCAATAATAAATGGCAAAGGATATGAGGTTTGTTCTGTTGAATATCAGCCTTTTAAACATAAAAAAAACTTGGCAAAAATAACATTTAGATTAGTTGTTAGTAGGGAAAAAACAGGAGACCCGCAGCAAGATATGTTTACTAAGGATAACATGAAATATCGTAGTATTTTAACAAATGATAGAGCCTCAACAGAGGAAGAAATCATAGAATATTATAATCAACGTGGCAAAGAAGAGAAGGAAATAGACATTTTAAATAATGATTTTGGCTGGTCAAAAATGCCTTTTTCTAATATGAATGAAAACACTGTTTTTCTGACAATTATGATGATTGCCAAAAATATTTATACATGGTTGATTTCCATTTTTTCAAAAACATTTAAGTGTTTAGAAAAACATTTTCGGATAAAAAAATTCATTTTTAGATTTGTTATTGTTCCTGCAAAATGGATAAAAAGAAGCAGGTATAACGTTCTAAAAGTTTTTAGTAAAAAACCTTATGAATTATTAAAATTATGACATAGAAAAACATATAAACCATTATTCTCTAAAAAATGACTGGGAAAGTAGTGTTTAATTCACATTAGCCTCAATTGTTTAAATATCAATCAATTATCTTTTTTTCATTGTGAAAAGAAGCGAAAAATAAAGAAAAATAAACAATAAAAATTAAGAAAATGTTAATAGAAAATAAGTGTTCTAATTTTTGACTTTTTTTGATATATTTTAAACTCAATAATTGTGTGTATTTGATAAAAAAAACTTTTTTTAAACACTTTCTATACCTTCGGATTTAAGGTATTTAATTAAAGAAGAATCTAATGCCTATCTTTTCGTTTCAAGATTGCATTGTGAATTATTGCTTCTTCTGTATTAAAAATTTCTTTTTTCTTTTTTGGAGGAGTAGATTTGTCTTCTTTCTTTTTATTAGCTTGTTGCTCATGATGGTGTTCATGATGTTCTTCTTTTTTACTATCTGTTTTAGATAAGTATTCTTGGGAGGCGGTAATTTTTTTTAAGTCTTCTTTTTTTCTATCATTTATTCCGCTAATTATTCCTTCGTAATTATTTAACGAATCTATTGGAATAGTTTTTTTTTCTTCAACTTTTATCTTTGGTTTTCTATTAATCAGTTTTACAAACAAAACTACAACCAAAAGTATCAATATTGTAATAACAGCTATTTCCATATTATTTGAAATTAAAAAAATCTTATATCATTAATAAACAGTAATTTACATTAAAAAACTGCCTCTATTATATCTTTTTTTGAAAAAAATATAATAAAGATTACAAAGTTAATAAAATAAAAGTAATTGCAAGTGGAAATACTTATATTTATTTTGATTTTTTTTTCAATGATAGATTTCTTAAAAAAATAATTCTATTTTTTGGGAAATAAAAATAAAAATATACTTTTGTAATGTTATTTTTCGGGATATGGCGCAGTTGGCTAGCGTACTTGTATGGGGTACAAGAGGTCACAGGTTCAAGTCCTGTTATCCCGACCTAACTTAAAGCCTTGTTATACAAGGCTTTTTTTTGTGTGCAATTAATAGTAACGACATGTAATCAGCACATAAATATTTGTGTTTTTTTGTAGCCATTCCTTATCATCTCATTTTTTATTAATGTTCCGAAAATACAAAATTGAGTCCACTCCGAGAAGTTTGTTTTATAAAAATCAAGGCGGATCTGGTTTTAAGGGCACTCCTAAAAACTCAAAAATCAAGGCTTTCAAAATTCTTAAAGTTTGAGTTTACTCCTGTAAATGAGAATTTTAATAATTTTGTATAACATGCCGTTAGGCACTTGGGTTTTTTAGGAGTGCCCTTAAGAAACACAATGAGCATGTCTCATTGCACTTATTGTAAATGAGTATCTTAAAATTTGTATCCAACACCAAGTTTGGTAAAAAGATGCTTTTCGGAGTGGAGGGCACTCCTAAAAACCCAAAACTCTACGTTATACAAAATTATTAAAATACTCATTTACAAGAGTAAACTCAAACTTTAAGAATTTTGAAAGCCTTGATTTTTGAGTTTTTAGAAGTGCCCTGGACTCATTTTTTCAATACTTTTTTTTTGATTTCTTAAAACTCTTACTACTGTTTTTACAGTTTGTAAGTAAAACTATAAATTTTAAAAAAAGCAGTTTAAATTTGGAATTTTCAAAAAAAACGAGCCCGCACGGCTCACAATGATTCGGGCAATATCGCCAATTAAATAAAATACAATTATGAAAAAAACAATAACAATAATTATAGCATTACTATTTATTACTCAAATTTTTGCACAAAACATTACTACCGATACGACTTTGGCAAATAAGTATTTTGAAATAGGAACTGAATATTACAAAAATAAAAGCTATGATACCCTAAATTGGCATAAAAGTTATTAACTATGTTTTATTTATTTCAAGTTCAGGCTA
>JAOZQN010000194.1 GCA_029932195.1 Bacteroidales bacterium
CCCTAAATAATAGCAAAATATTACATGAAATACATTAACGCACGGATTACCAGTGCATTAATTTTTCTTAGTTTTAATAATTTTGTCCAAAGTCTAAAATAAACCAATAAACCAACCTAATGAATATTGAAGAGAAAATAAATCATATAAAATTAGAGTTAAAAAAATATTATGATATTAATGAAATAAATAGTCTCGTTAATATCATTTTTTATAAACTTTTATCTTTAACAAAAATAGAAATTCATTCAAATAAAAATATAATTATTTCTAATGAAATAGATAAGAAAATAGATTTAATTATTAATGATTTAAAAAAAGAACGACCTATCCAATATATTCTGGGCGAAACGGAGTTTTTTGACATAGAATTAGAATTAGATAAAAATGTTCTAATCCCTCGTCCTGAAACAGAGGAACTTGTGGACTGGATTATTTCTGACCACTCAAAAATTCACCCCCTCACTCAAAGTGAGAGGGTGAATAATCATCTGAATCAAAGTGAAGTGGTGAATAACTACAATAAATTATATAGTAGTAAAAATATTGAAATATCAGAAATTAAAAACTTTTCACCAACAATAAATATTTTGGATATTGGCACAGGTAGTGGTTGCATTGCTATTAGTCTTGCGAAAAATCTGCCAAATGCAAACGTTTATGCAATAGATATTTCAGAAAATGCTCTGAAAATTGCTAAAAAAAATGCTTTAAAAAACAAAGTAAAAATTACCTTTGCAAAATATGATATTCTGTCAAACATTCACCCCCTCACTTCAAGTGAGGGGGTGAATAACCTACAGACTTTGAATGAGGAAGTGAATAACCTACAGACTTTGAGTGAGGAGGTGAATAATAAGCAAATATTTTTTGATATAATTGTTAGTAATCCTCCGTATGTTAGAGAGTTAGAGCGGAAAAATATGGGAAAGAATGTATTAGATTACGAACCAAAAAAAGCTATTTTTGTAGAAAATTCTAATCCTCTTATTTTTTATGATAAAATTTGTAGCTTTGCAAATAAATATTTAAAACCAGAAGGCAAAATATATTTTGAAATTAATGAATATTTGTCAAAAGAAATGATAGAACTAATTAAAAATCACAACTTTAGTAATATAGAACTAAAAAAGGATATTAACAATAAAGATAGAATGATAAAAATAAGAAATTAAAAAATAATAAGTTATAAAACGGTTAAATTAGTGGAATAATGACGCAGTTTCCGAAGTTATTTTCATTACACTCGTCAAGTGAAAAACACCTGAACGAGGCAATATGCATAAAATTAGTGACGTTTTTCACGGGTGTCAAGTTCAAGGCTTTTTTGAAATTTTAGAATTGAAGTTTACATCTGTAAATGAGTATTTTAAAATTTCAAAAGTAACGCATAAATTGGCACTCGTGAAAAACGCCAAAATTAGCTTTTATCCAACTTTATATAGGTAACCTAAATATTGAAACAGTATTAATTTATAAAAAATATGGTATCGCAATTTAAAGAAAACCAAACTGTAGCTCCCAAAATCCAGCTTAGATTTTTTAGCGAGCAAGACATCTACTTATTTTTTTAGAAAGATAATTATGAGTCCACTCCGAAAAGCATCTTTTTGCCAAACTCAGCGTTGGATACAAATTTTAAAATACTCATTTACAATAAGTAAACTCTGTATCCGCCTTGATTTTTGCAAAAATATACTTCTCGGAGTGGACTCAATTATAAGAGATTTGTTATTTACCAAGCCGAAGCTTGGCAGTTACTTGTATTATAAAAGTTAGTTTAATCTTAACCCATCAAAAAAATGAAAAACTTAAATAAAATATTTGCTATAATTAAAATAATAATTGGTATTTTAACTTTATCTCTTGCAATTGCATATACTGTAACTTTAACTTTTACAAAATTAGACAGTTATATAACAAAAAACATTTTAGATTCAATTCCAAGCAACACTAATCCTGGTATATTATTAATTCTGCTAGCGACATTTTATTCTTTTGTAAGTATTTACTACTTTAAAAGTGCTATTAGAGAATACAAAAAAGAACAACCAATATATTTATTCATAAGAATTATAATAAATATTTTTCCAGCAATATTATTTACAATTTCAATTTTCCCTATGATTGAAGGTTTACGTGATAAGGCTATACACTGGTCATTACATAACAATTTATTTGTAGCAATTACACCTATTCTTATTTTTATTTTTTGGAGAGAAATGTTTCTTGGCAAAATATATAAAAAAAAATAGATAGTCATTAATAAGTGATGCTATGTTATTTAAGTTGATTATCAAACAAATGTAACCAAAATATTAATACAAGTATTTTAGAATAGCATTACATATTTATCATTATCAAAACTTTAACCATAAAAGCATTAAAAGAAAGATAAAACTTTTATGCCCTTTTATTTCTTTTATGGTAACAAAAACGTTGATAGTTATTTATTTTAGAATAGCATTACATATTTATCACTATCAAAAAATAGGTGTTTTTCACAGATGTTAAATTCAATTGTTTATAATTCTACATCATTTATTTTAACAATTGTTTCTGTTTTTATTGGATATAAGCTATCCCATTAAGTAATGAATAATTAATAATGAACAATGAATAATTTTGTGGACACCTGAAAAACAGGAATATACAAAATGTAAAAGTGTCGTTTTTATTTGTTCAGTTACTTATTTAATAAAATATAAGTTTTTTTTCGCAAAATTGGTAACATATACATCACTAACTAAATTCAAGTTTTGGAGAAGATATAAAGCTCCAAACATAAAAAAAACAAATTAAAAAAATGTCAGATAAAATAAAACATGAATGCGGAATAGCATTTATCAGATTACGAAAACCTATAAAATATTATCAGGAAAAATATGGTAATTGGTCTTGGGGCATAAATCGCCTTTATTTATTGATGGAAAAACAACACAATCGTGGACAAGATGGTGCAGGGCTTGTTACAATAAAAATTGACGCAAAACCTGGTAATGAATACATTCACCGTGTTAGGTCTAACAAACGAGAACCAATTAAAGATGTTTTTCAACAAATAAAACAAAGCCACGAAAAATTTAATTTAGAAAATAAAAAATCTGATATTGAGAATATTACAGCAAAAATGCCTTTTGTTGGTGAGCTAATGTTAGGACATTTGCGATATGGAACTTTTGGAAGAAATGAATTAAAAAATGTTCATCCTTTTATAAGACAAAATAACTGGAAATCAAAATGTTTGAGCCTTGCAGGAAATTTTAATATGACCAATGTAGATGAGATTTTCGCCAAACTTCTCTATCTCGGCCAGCATCCAAGAAACTATTCCGATACTGTTTCTATTTTGGAGAATATTGGGCATTTTTTAGATGGAGAAAACGAACGAGTTTTTAGAAATTTTAAGGAGCAAGGACATTCAAAAAGCGAATGTAGTCCATTAATACAGAACAATTTAAATATTCAAAATGTCCTTGCAGAATCTTGTAAACGTTGGGACGGTGGTTATGTGATTTCAGGGCTTGTAGGTCATGGAGACGCTTTTGTAATGCGAGACCCTTGGGGAATTCGTCCAGCTTTTTATTATGCTGATGATGAAGTAATTGTTGCAGCATCGGAACGTCCAGTTATCCAAACGGTTTTTAATACAAAAATTGACGACATCAAGGAATTGCAACCTGGATACGCACTTATCGTGAAAAAAAATGGTGAATTTTCGGAGAAAATGGTTAGAAAACCAGAAAAAAAGTCTGCTTGTTCGTTTGAGAGGATTTATTTTTCACGAGGTAGCGATAAGGATATTTATATAGAAAGAAAAAAACTTGGTGAACTTATTACTCCCAAAATTATTGAGACGGTTGAAGATGATTTGCAAAATACAGTTTTTTCATTTATTCCAAACACCGCAGAAACAGCTTTTTACGGTATGATATATGCCGTGGAAAATCATCTTAAAAATAAAAAAATAGATAAAATTTTTGAACTTAAAGATAAATTAAGTAAAGAAGAATTAAAAGATATAATTGCTGAACGTCCACGAGTTGAAAAAATAGCAATAAAGGATATCAAATTACGAACTTTTATAACACAAGATGCTGAAAGAGATGATCTTGTAAACCATGTTTACGATATAACCTACGGAACAGTAAAAGAATATACTGATAATCTGGTAATTATAGATGATTCTATTGTTCGGGGAACTACTCTAAAAGTTAGTATCATTAAAATTTTATCAAGACTTAACCCTAAAAAAATAGTAATAGTTTCTTCGTCTCCACAAATTCGTTATCCAGATTGTTATGGTATTGATATGGCTAATTTAAAAGACTTTATCGCTTTTAAAGCAGCAATCGCTCTGCTAAAAGACACAAATCAAGAAAATATTATTCATCAGGTTTATAAAAAATCAAAATCACAAATTGGTTTGCCAAAAGAAGAGATAAAAAATTATGTAAAAGAAATTTATAATCCTTTTACAGACCAAGAAATTTCTGATAAAATAGCAGAAATCCTAAAATCAAAAGACGTAAAACCAGAAATAAAAGTTATTTATCAGACAGTAAGCAATCTACACAAGGCAATTCCAAATCACACAGGCGATTGGTATTTTACAGGAAATTACCCAACTCCAGGTGGGAATAAAGTGGTGAACACTGCATTTGTAAATTATTACGAAAAACGAAACGAAAGAGCGTATTAGTTCTTATACTAAATCGCTATCAAGATAACGAATATAAAAAGTTTCTTTTAGCTTTATTTTTGTTCTAAAAATTCTTCCATAGCTTAGGCTATGCAAGAATTTTGAGAATAAAAACAAAACAAAAATAATTCATTTTCTAAATCGTCATTTTGATAACGGTTTAGTATTAATTTTCAGTTTAAATATTAACCCCCTTAAAACATTTAACTATGAAAAAATCATTTATTACTCTATTTTTAATAGGATTTGTATTTGTTTCTTTTGCTCAAATACATAGTCCAGAGTTGCAAGCACATATAGAAAATGGAAAACGTGCATACGAAAAATATGCAGATAAAGAAAACCATGAAGTTATTAGAAATCAGAAAGATGCAAAAAGTTATATCGTTGGAGATCCTAAAACCTTTTGGCGTTGGGATTTATCAGTAATGCCTCCTTCATGGGTTCAAGAACCTGCTACTTGTAGAGCGGTAGGAGAACTTTCGTATGTTTTTGTTGCAGATAACCAATGGGATATTAACATGAATCAAGAAGATGTAGATTTAGTAATGTCTTTTTTAGAAGATTCAACGCTAAATACCACTGATTATGGTATTGTAGAAATGGACACACTATTTTTTGGACCAATACCAGACGAGCTTGATGCAGACGAAAAAGTTATCTTCTTTTTTTCGGAAATAGGTCAATTTGGTGGATACGTATTTGATGGTTATTTTTCCTCTTTTAATCAGATGACAGAGGCTGAGGCACAACAAGTTGCTCCACCAGAAGGACCTGCACATAGCAACGAATGCGAAATGTTATACATGAGTTGTTACCCTGTTAATCCTACGTCAATGTCCACCTTATCGGTTCTTTCTCACGAATTGGAACATTTAATTCATTGGGGAACAGATTATTATGAAGAGTCGTGGGTAGATGAAGGCTGTGCAGAACTTGCAATGGTGCTTTTTGGACATCCAGACCCAATTTCAGATTTTAATACAGACCCAAACAATAATCTAACTACTTGGACAATAGACGAATTTTGGGAATACGACCAAGTAATGTTATTTTTTACTTATCTTTACGAACAGTTTGGTGCAGAACTAATTAAGGAAATTGTAAGAAATCCTTCGCAAAGCACAGCGGGTATAGATGCTGCTTTTGCAAATGTTGGTATTGACACCACTTTTACTGAGGTATTTACAAATTGGACTTTGGCTAATTTTATTGATGATACTAATTTTGCCGAAGGACAATATGGTTACGAATTACTTAATCTTCCTACTTTTGCTTTTGAATATCTTGTTGGGGGCTATCCTTTTAATTATTCTGATAATATGAATAATTGTGCAAGTTATTATTTTAGTCTTTTCACCGATTTTGAAGAGTTAGAACTTAATTTTATGGCTAATAATATTGAAGACTGGGATATAAAATTACTATTATTTGATGCTGACGGAATTGCAGAAATAATTAGTCCAGAAGAATTATATTTTCATTTAGAACAACCAACATCTTATACCTTAGACGAAATTTATTTATCTGCAACCAACAAAAAAATAGGAAGTGGAGACGACAATTATTCTTTCACTGCTATTGACCCAACGACAGTATTTATAAATAATTTGGGTATTGAAAATAATATTACCTTATCCATTTCACCAAATCCAATTTCAGAAAATTCTGTTATTTCTGTAAATATTCCTGCATTGCAAAATACTTCTATAGGTATTTATGATATAAATGGTAAATTACACGAAAATATTTATCAAGGAAAATTAGAAAAAGGAGAGTATAACTATTCAATTAATTCGGAAAACTTGCCTCAAGGTATTTATTTTATAAAACTTTATAGCGAAACTTCTGGATATACTTATATTCATAAATTTATAAAATAACTAAACCTATTTTGGCTCACATTGAAAAGTTGAGGAGGATAATGTAAAACATTTAGTTTTTTTCTTTATTAAAGCATTATCCTTAGGGCTTGTCCATAAATAACTTTTACGATTGAGACTAAGTTATTTTAATCTTTAACAATTCAAAAAAAGTAAGAATATCGGGAATATTTGAGCTTTTTTTGAGGCGGTTAAAGATTAAAAGAACAAGTTTAAATGTCAAAGTTATTTACGGACAAGCCCTTACTGTTTGTAAGTTAATCTATAATTAAAAAAAACAAAGTCGTTTTAATTTGGAATTGTCAAAAAAACGAGTAACTTTACAACCCGCACGGCTCACAATGATTTGTTCGATATAGTCAACTAAAAAAACATAAAACTATGATATACAAACAGCTTTTAGATAAATATTCTAAAATTGAACAAGAAATTCATCCGATTATCAATTTCTTAGAAAATAATAAGAACAAGATAGACTTTAAAGATGTTTATAAAGGAATTATTACTTTACAAAGTCCAATAGTTTATAAGCCGGATATTTTATTTTTAGGAATAAATCCTGGTGATGGAGCGTATAATGTTTTAAATAATACAAAATCAGAGCAGGTCAAAACACCTTTAAGAATGATAGGTGGAGATGAAACTTTCTTAAAAGAATTAAATTGGTATGAATTTGGAAATGCTCGTGGCGGTTGGATAAATGACAAATGGATAGGATATAAATGGTATCAAAGAGATAAAAAGATAAATAATTCTTTTCCTCAAAGGATGATTGACTTATTGTATGAAATTGCTCAACTTCAATATAAAGAAGAATATAAGAAAAACCAATACAATAACAATAAAAAGCCATTTTGGTTTGACACATTAGGAAAAAATATTATGTATTCAAATTTATATCCGATTGCTACAACAGATGTTGGCGATTTATATAAAATATTAAATTCTATATCAAAAACAGACGAATTAAAATTCTTGTGGAAAAATCAAGAAAAACCAAACAATTGGGATGTTAGGTTATTTTTTATTAGATTAATCGATAAATTAATAAATTTGGTAAAACCTAAATTAATAGTTTGTATGGGAAAATCTACTTTTGATGATTTTTTATACAAAAAACATCAAACCAATAATAAAATTTATAAAAGCAATAAAAATAATATTCCTGTAATTGGTTTTTCAAGAAAAGGAAATTGGAGTGGACTTTTACCTAATATTGCAAAAGAAATAGTCTCATTATAATTTTTTTCAAAAAAAGATGACAAATAAATTAGATATATTAAACAGTAATGAGCAACAGTTACTTACTGAATTAATTAAAATAATTGAAACAGGACAAAAGCAGCTTGCAATATATGTAAATAGTGGAGTTGTGCTTATGTTTTGGAATTTTGGAACGAAAGTAAACAAATTTATTCTTAAAAATCAACGAGCAGAATACGGAAAACAAATTATCGTTACACTGTCACGACAATTGCAGGACAAATACGGAAATAACTTTGAAGAAAAGAATTTACGCAGAATGCTGCAATTTGCAACAGAATTTCAGGATTTTGAAAATGTCGTTACACTGTCACGACATTTGAGTTGGTCGCATTTTTTAGCAATAATTCCGTTAAAAACACCTGAAATGCAACAGTTTTATGCAAATAAGTCCGCTTCACAATCGTGGGGAGTAAGAGAACTACGAAAACAAATTAAGAACAAAGCATTTGAGAGAACGCAAATTGCAAATAATCAATTATTGCCCGAAAAATCGGATATACGAGATATATTCAAAGACCCTTATTTCCTAAATTCGTTAGGACTAAAAGACGGATATTTGGAAAAAGACCTTGAAAATGCAATACTGAAAGATATTGAAGAATTTATATTAGAAATAGGAAAAGGCTTTGCATTCATAGAACGTCAAAAAAGGATGATAATTGATGGAGAAGATTTTTATCTTGACTTGCTTTTCTATCACAGAACATTAAAGCGTTTAGTTGCAATTGAACTAAAAATTGATAAGTTTCATGCAAGCTATAAAGGGCAAATGGAACTGTATCTGAAATGGTTAAATAGATACGAAAGGCAAGAGGGAGAGAATGAACCGATAGGATTAATTTTATGTGCAGAAACAAGCAGAGAACAAGTAGAATTGCTTGAAATGCACAAAGATGGAATTATTGTTGCAGAATATTGGACAGAACTTCCACCTCGTGATAAATTGGAAGAGAAATTACAAACAGCGTTACAAGAAGCCAAAGAAAGAATTGAAAGGAAAAAATTAATGTAGAAAAAAAAGGCTATATCATTGTGCTTGATGTCAGTCATTTATTTTGTTTTTTGTTTCGCCTATGGCTCAAAAAACAAAATAAATGCCCGCCACAAGGCATATTTCCAATATGAAAAAACATATCAACATCATTGTAGAGCATTAGCCTAATTTGTCGCAGACACATGAAAAAGTGTCAATAACTAAATTTGAAAACCAGCATTTGAATGAAATTTCACAATTTTCTAAAACACTGATTTTCAATAGCTGAAAAAAACTGTTATATGTAATACGGGTTGTGAAATTTAGAGTAATTTCTAACTTTTTGATACGGTTCGTAATTACTCCTCCTCTACTTTTCAATGTGAACCCCTATTTTGTTTATTATAAAATTATCATAAAAAAAGCTCATTTCAACAGAAATGAGCTTTTTTATTATAAGTATTTTTACATTATTCTGAAATAACTTCAAAATCAAAATCAACTTTAATACCTTTCAATAATTTTATAGTTGCAGTATATGTTCCTACTTCTTTGATTTCTTGTGAGATAGAGATTTTCTTTCTATCAATTTCAAAACCTTTTTTAGCAAGTAACTCTGCTAATTGAATAGTATTTACTGAACCAAAAATTTTACCAGTAGTACTTGTTTTTGCACCAACTTTAAAAGTTTTAAGTTTGATTTTTTCAGCAAGTTCTTCTGCTTCTTTTCTTAATTTTGCTGCCTTGTGGGCTTGCTGACGTTGGTTTTCGGCAAGAACTTTTTTTGCCGACTCTGTTGCTTGTTTTGCGTAACTTTTTGGAATTAAATAATTAACAGCATAACCAGTTTTCACTGTTACCAAATCATCTTTTTCTCCTAAATTAGCCACGTCTTGGGTTAAAATAATTTCCATTTTAAATGTTTTTTTAGCTGTTATTTATTTCATTAAATCTGTTACATAAGGAAGTAGAGCTAAGTGTCTTGCTCTTTTTATTGCCTTAGATACTTTTCTTTGATATTTTACAGAAGTTCCTGTTATTCTTCTTGGTAAAATTTTACCTTGTTCGTTCAAAAATCTTTTCAAAAAATCAGGATCTTTATAATCTATATATCTGATATTATTTTTTTTGAACCAACAGTATTTTTTCTTTTTTACTTCAATTGTTGGTGGGGCAAGGTATCTTATTTCTTTTTGAGCCATGGTGTTTGTTATTTAGTTTGTTTTTTGTTTGTGAAATTTGGAACTTCTTCTCCTTTTTGTTTTCTTCTTCTTCTTTCGTTAAATTCTACTCCGTATTTGTCGTGTTTAAAAGTAAGGAATCTCATTACTTTTTCGTCTCGGTTGTATTGAAGTTCTAATTTTGCAATAAGACTTGGGTCTGATTTAAACTCAAATAACTGATAAAAGCCAGTAGCTTTATTTTGAATAGGATAGGCAAGTTTTTTCATACCCCAATTCTCTTCATGGATAAGTTCTGCGTCGTTGTCTGTCAAAACTTTCTTAAATTTATTGACCGCTTCCTTTACCTGAACATCAGATAAAACGGGAGTCAAAATGAAAACGGTTTCATACTGTATTTGCATAATTTTAATAATTAGTTGATTATAAAATAATTATAGTTTTTTTACAGCTATGTGTAAAAAATTGAACCGCAAAGGTATAATTTTTTTTTATTATTCAAAAAATTATTCGTTTATTTGTTGAGTTGTTTATAACGTAATTATTTTTTGCAAGTAAACATCTAAATAAAGTTTAAAAAAGAAGTTATTACAGACCTCAAAAAACACTGATTTAAACTAATTGTAAAGTTTTATGTTACAG
>JAOZQN010000195.1 GCA_029932195.1 Bacteroidales bacterium
TAAAAAATAAAACATTGATTTACATCTTTTTATCAACTCCGAAACTTTAGTTAGTTATCTTTGTAACTTTAATAACATTTACCAGTTGCAACAAAGAAGCAACAGACTTGGAAACAAGCAACGACGAAGTTTTGGAACGCATTTTAGACTTTAAAGAGAAGGTAGAAAACCCAAACCAACAAAAAAGCGGAGAAGAAATTGGTGTAGAAGACGCAGTTTGGCTAATTGAAGCGTTGCTTAATTATCAATATTGTAATGTAACAGAAGAACAGTCTGAAATGATAATAACATCAAGTGTTTTAGATAGTTTATCTATTGATGTTAGTGTAAATACACAGAATCAAATTAATTATTATGATGTTGTAGCGACCTACCTTGCAATAGAAAAAACTATTAATGAAATATATGAAAAGACTAATGTGGAAAATAAATTTTTCAATCTTGTAGATGTAGAGTTTAAAGATGGTAATTTTAAAACTACTACTGTGCTTTATTTAAGTGAATTATTGGAAAAATCTGTATCTACTTTTTATCAACCTTGGCTTTATGGTTTTGAACTAGGTAAGTGCTTAGGTGGTGGAGAAGGAAATGATGCAAGTAGTGTGCTAGAAAAAAAGATTAACAGAGGTATGGGGTATCCTGCTTTTAATGGATATTTTACAGACATAAATTATACTTTACGTTGGTCTTCTGAATTTCCTACAAATGACAATCCTTTAGGAGACTATCTCTTATTTGAATATGTAACCTACAATCCTAATCCTCCTGGTTGTTGGGATATATGTGTCTCTGTAGATGAATTAAATTATTATGAGATAGGTGTAAAGCAAGCATTAGACATAATGAAAGCAAATTTGCCATCAGGACGAACATACAAAAGCTGGGATTTAACTTACCATTATGCCAAGTATAGCCAAGATGGTTCTACTCGTGCAGGACACCACATATTTGTTTATCATGGAGTTTGGCACAACGGCTCTCCTATTTATTAATTTAAAATAATAATTTACTGTTTTTCAGACTATTTAATTAGTCTGAAAAACTTTTTTAATCTTTAAAATATGAAAAACATTACATTTATTTTAATAATAATTTCAATTTCTTTTAATCTTTTTAGTCAAGTATTTGAAACAGAGATAGGAGAAAATAAAGATAGTTATTTTTCTGTTCTACAAGATAATGAAGATAATTTTTTGTTTTTTGGATATACTATCAAAAACGAGAATAAATATGCTAAATTAATAAAAATATCCCAAACAGGTGAATCGCTTTTGCAAAAATCATTTATAAGCGACACTACGACTAAATTTAATCAGGTTCATAAATTAAATGGGGGCTATTTAGTTGATGGATTCTCTGATGTTTATACGGATTCGGTGAAAATGTTATGGGTCGTCTTTTTAGATAATGATTTTAACATAGTATGGGAAAAAAAATATGATCTCCCATTTCATAATAAGCAAATATATGAATCAACAAGTTTATTTACAAGTGATAATAACCTAATTGTTTCGGCGACATTTGGTAGTGAATTTATAGATAATGATTTTTTCTTATATAAATTATCGTCTACAGGAGACAGCTTGGACTTTAAAATTCACTCGTTTCAGAGTAACGCTGTGGTTTGTTCATTTAAAGAAGCACCGACAAACGACAAATTATATTTAACTGCTTATGGTTGCACGAATAACGGATCTTACAATGAGCTAAGTAAAATATTAAAAATAGACAAAAAACTTGAAATAGATACAATATATGAAATAAGATCTTTGGTGAATTATCCTTATGAACTTTTTTTAAGTGATTCTTATATAGATTTTGTTAGCGACACTACTTTTATTTTTGCAGGAACAAAAGGAAGTTATTCTACTCCTCCAGTTATCTACAAAGAAGGAATTATTCTTTTTGATACTAATTTTAATGTTTTAAATGAAATCGCTTTTTTTAATGAAAGATTGAACTTTAATTCTGCAGAAATAAATGGATTGGATTATATTGATAAAAAAGCAATATATACAGGAGGTTATTGTCCGTTAAGTGGCTTTAGAGCATATTCTATTACAAAAATGGATTCAGCACTAAATGTATATTCGGAAAAGTATTATGAAACAGATTTTGATTTTATTCTAAATAATATTTTGGCGACACAAGACGGAGGAGTTTTATTAGTGGGCGTGAAGTGGTTAAATGGAGAGGATTATGTGTATGTCATAAAAACCGACCCCAACGGCAACATCACCCACATAAACGGCGATTTATCAGAGCAAAAAGCCAAAGAAGTTATCTTATATCCAAACCCTGCCACCACAGAAATAACTATCCAAAAAGCTGTGCAAGTGGGCAATTGCAATGTAGAATTTTATAATATGGAGGGCAAAAAAGTTTTTTATCAAGAGCTAACAAGCAATTCTACAAAAATAGATATAAGTAGCTTGCAAAAAGGTAGTTATATTTATAAAATAACAGATAAGAATAATGTTTTAGACTCAGGCAAGTGGATAAAACAATAAAAAATCATAAAAACAGTAATTTATTCATTCTCATTAATATAAGAACCTAATCTTATATTAATGAGAATGTTTACTTAACAATTCTTAAGTAAAAAGTCATAATTAAATATTCGTTTTTGTTCTTAGAGTAACCTTATTATCAGGCGAAAGCCAACTAAAAACTTACTTATGCCCCAAACCAATAATATAGAAATACGAAGCGAAGAAGTCCAAGAAATACTTGGGCATATCCCTAATTGGGTTATCCGTTGGGGGATAACTGTTATTTTTTTAACTTTATTGATATTGTTTGTTGGTAGTGCTTTTTTTAAATATCCTGATGTAATTAATTCACAGATAGTTGTAACAACCGAAAATCCGCCAGCCTTTGTTGTTGCTCGCAGTAACGGAAAAATAGAAACTATTTTTGTGGAAGATAAACAAAAAATTAATAAAAACAGTATTCTTGCAATAATAGAAAACACCGCAGATTACAAAGATGTTATAAAACTTTCGTTAATTTTAGATTCAATACAATTATTTTCAGGCAATAACAACGATACTTCTTACTTTTATTTCTTAAATAATAATTTTGTATTAGGAGAATTGCAAACAAATTATTCTCAATTTGTAAAAATATATTCCGATTATATTAATTTTATCAAACTTGATTATCATTATAAAAAAACTATTGCAATAAACGGACAAATAGCTGTAATTCAGGAATATATTAATAATGTAGCAGAGCAAAAAAACATACTTGCCAACGAATTATCAATAGCCAAAAAACAGTTAGAACGAGACTCATTATTGCTATCGTCTGGTGCAATATCCAGTGCCGATTTTGAAAAAACACAGTCAATGTTTTTGCAAAAAAAATACTCTTTGCAAACATCAAAAGCATCTCTTTCAAACATAAAAATACAAATTTCACAGCTCCAACAGTCTATTTTAGATTTACAATTGGCTCGTATTAATGAAACAAATAATCATAAAAATGAGCTTAAAAAAACTTATGATATATTAAAAAGCAGTATCAAAACGTGGGAGCATAACTATATTTTAAGAACTCCAATTGATGGAGAAATTACTTTTACTAAAATATGGTCGGAAAATCAGAATGTTAGCTCTGGCGAAATTGTTTTTAGTATTGTTCCTGAGTCACAAAGCAAAAAAATTGGACGTTTGCAATTGCCTATAGCAGGGGCTGGAAAAGTGGAGGTAAATCAAAAAGTGAATATCAAATTTGACAATTATCCATTTATGGAATATGGTATGGTTCAGGGGAATATAAAATCTATTTCGCTTGTTCCATCGGAAAATTTTTATCTTGTGCAAGTAAATCTGCCAGACACTTTGATAAGTAATTATGGCAAAAAACTTCAATTTAGTCAAGAAATGAGCGGAACTGCCGAAATTATTACAGAAGATATTTCGTTATTGAGTCGTTTGTTTAGTCCAATAAAATATATCAAAGAAAAAATCTTTTGAGTGTGTAATATGTTGGGGGCTTTTAGCTATTGGTTTTTAGCTTTTGGCTTCGCAAAGCGACAACAAAATTAAGCCAATAGCCACTAATACTACACACTCAAATCTTTTAAACTTAACATGATAAAAAAATATACTATTATTTTACTTGTTGTTTTTATTTCAAATTTTGTTTTGGCACAAGAAAACAATATTTGGACATTGGAAAATTGCATCAAATATGCTTTGGATAATAATTTACAAATAAAAAAACAAGAAATTTATAGCGAAATATCAGAAAATAATTACGAGCAAAGTCGTTATAATTTATTGCCAAGTTTGAATGCAAATGCAGGAAGGAATTATAATTTTGGTGATAAATTTAATGTATATACAAGTGGTTATGAGCAAGGTATAACCGTAAGTGATAATTTATCCATAGGAAGCACGTTTACTATTTTTAATGGATTTAAGAAAATAAATACTATAAAAAAGAACAAATTGCAGATGTTTGCCAATGAGCAAAAAATGCAAATTGCAAAAGACAATATTTCAATTGAAATTGCTGTAAATTATTTGAATATTTTATACAATAAAGAGTTATTAAATATTGCAAAAGAGCAGGTTGTGATAACAAAAGAACAGGTAGAAAAAACAGAAATTTTGGTAAATGCAGAAAAAATAGCAAAAAATAGTTTACTTGATATTGAAGCTCAATTAGCCAAAGATGAATACAATTTAATTAATGCAGAGAACAGTTTAGAAATATCGTATATCACTATTTATCAATTGTTAAATATAAAAATAGAAGATAGATTTGATATTTCCGAACCTGAAAAAGAAATAGAGCATCAAGCTACAATTGTTTATAACTTAGATGAGATAATAAATTATGCCTTGGAGAATCATGCCGAAATAAAAAGCTCTGAATACGAACTGCAAATAGCCGAAAAAGATATTGCAATAGCTAAAAGTGGAAAATCTCCTACAATTTCGTTGTCTGGTTATATAACTTCGAGTTATTCGTCGTCGTATAATGCAATTGATAGCTCTGGCACAATTGATTTTGTGGGAAATTCGCCTACAATGTATATCAGTGAATCGGGAGAACCTATTTATTTTCAGAATTATAGCTATGCCACAAAAACAGTCCCATACAACAACCAACTGAATGATAATTTATACAAATATTTTGGAGTAAATATTCAAATTCCTATTTTTAATGGTGCAACTGTGCATACAAATGTGCAAAATTCAAAGTTAAATTTGGAAATAACAAAGTATGATTTAGAAATTACTAAAAATAACATAACACAAACAATAACAGTAGCTTATGCCGATGCAAATATTGCTTTTAAGAAATATTTATCTGCAAAAAAAATGGTTGAAGCATTAGAACTCTCCTTTGAAAACTCAAGTCAAAAATACGAACTTGGAGCAATAAGCATAACGGACTACAGACTTGTAAAATCAGAACTTGCAAAAGCAAAATCGGAACTGGTGCAATCAAAATACGATTATATTTTCAAAAACATAATCCTTGATTTTTATATGGGAAAGGATATTGGGTAGATAGTTATGATTCCGTTAAATATATGAAAAATAAGAGATTTAGAAGTATCAATTTTTCAACTTCCAAGAAAATAAAACAAGTTATAAACCTTAATGTTAATATTATCTTGTTTTTTATCTGTAATATACATCTTTCAATAACATAACTGAATCGTCCTTTATCAATATAATATCTGAACCACGAAATTCTTCGTTTAAAAAATCTTCTTGCCCCCATATTATAGAACTATCTGTTTCAAAGGAAATCGATTCATCAATTACATATCCATATCTCTCATACCCTTCGTTATACAATCCATCTCTGGATTTAGGGTAGTTATTATATTTTTCAATGTTATATTTTGAATTTAAAATTTTAATAAATGCTTTTTCTGCATCTGAAACTACTTTAATCTTGTCAGATATTAATTTGTTTTCAAATTTTATATCATCATTTGCTGAAAAAAAATGTATTTGAGGTTTAATATCAAATAGAAATATATATAACTCATCGGTTAATCTGGCAGTCGAATTTAATTGTCTTTCATTTGTCAAAATTTTAAGCCTATTTTTGTGTGCTTGAGAAAACAAACGAGAAATACTATCTGATGATTTTGAAATACCAACGTAAAAAAGGTAATATTTAGTTAATTTGCGAAAATTTTTAAAACCATTAATAATCTTATTTCTTCTCCAATAATCAGTTAATATCCTTTCACTAGTTGCCCAGTATACAGGTTCTTTGTCATCTTTATTCTTTTTTATCTTAAACATTTTTTTACCCAATTCAAGAAAACATTTTCCACCTTTTATTTCTTCAAATTGATTCAATGGTATTGTTAATTCTTCTACTATTTTATTGTCAAAAAGCAAGTTGAATTTTAAATTAAAATCAATAAGTTCAAAATTGACCATATAGATTTCTTTTCTTTGACCAATCATATATAACTTACTATTAGATACTTGCTCTCTAAACTCTTTATTATGACTTAACCATTCTGCTTCCTGATTTGAAATCGGAAAATATTCTAATACTAATTTATTATATGCAATCATTGTTTTTTTTATTTTTCGCACAAGTCATTGAGAATCGTGTAAGTCTCAAAGTTACTCATTTTTCTAATTATTCCAAATCAAAACTAACATTTTCTGTGAAAATAAATTAGATAAAAGTTACTCTTTTAGTCAATATTTCGCAATATTTTTCTAACATCTTTTCTGTAAGAAGACTTTTCTATTAACTTGAATTGTTGTATTGCTTTTTCTATTTCTTCTGTTTGCAAATACGAAATTCCTAAATACCAATTTATATTAGGATCTTTATCATTAAAAGTGGTAAGATGAGAATTGAGGAGTTTTATTGCCTCTGTATAATTTCCGATTTCGTAGTAAGACATTGCAAGGTAGAATATTGCTTGCTTATTTTTAGGGTTTTGTTGTATAATCTCTGTAAGTTCTTTAATAGAACGCTGATACTCTCCCTCTTTGTATGAATCCATAGCTTTTGTGAGAAGTATGTCTTCTATGTTGGTATCATCTCTAACAACATATAGAGTTATTTTTGGTTTATCATATAGGTCTGATACCAACTTTTGTGGCGAACTATTGTATGAGAGTTCAAATAAAACAACACCAAAAGTAATTATTATAGTTGCAACTGCTGCTGCGGCAAAATAATAGTGTTTTTTTGTTGTAAACATTTTTATATTTGTCTCATCTTTCTTAACCAGTCTTGGGTTGTCTTCTTCAAATTTATCAATACTATCGTTTATTATTCCAGATAATTCAAAATCAAATTCCTTTTTAGATTTATTTTTGAACATTTCATCAATTTCATTATCAAGCCCGAATAGTTCAATTTCTTTTTCTAATTCTTCCGCTTCTGCCATATATACTTTATTTTCATAAGCATCTATTCCCTTGTTAATTAACTCTTCTAACTCTTCATTTTTATTGGCATTATTTTTCCAATTAGAAACGATTTGCTCTACTTCTATATCTAATTTTTTGTCTTCAATTTCTTGTTCTATCTCATCTGTATTATAAGTATTTTTAATTAATTTTAATATATCTTGCTGAAAATAAAGTTCATTACTATATTCTTCATTTTTTTGCAAATTTATTTTAAGTTCTTTAAGCTCTTGCTCGGATAATTCTCCAACAAGATATTTTGATGTTATTTCAGCGATTTTATCCATTTTTGGTATGTTTTGTAAAGTTCTAAAAATTCAGAGTCATTTTTCATTAAATCTCTTAATCTTTTCAAACATTTGAATTTCTTTGTTTTTATAAATTTTTCTGTGGTTGAGAATTTTTTAGCAATATCTATTTGTCACTTTCCTTTACTTATTTCTAATAAAATTTCATCACAAGGTGGTCCAAGTTTTGAAATATAATTTTTCAATTTTTCAATAAAAATTATTTTATCCGACTCGGAATGGAATTGATAAGTTTTTTCATTGTCTCTTTCCACATCTAAGTATCTTACTACAAACTCATTATCTCGCTTTTTTTGTTCTTTTTCTCCAAACCAAATATGACGACAAATTGCATATAAATACGTTTTTATACTGCTGGTTCTTTTAAAAGAATTATCAGCAATATTTTCTACAAGAGCTTGTAGTCCTTGATTAAAAATACTCCGAGCATCATTATAATCACCACCGTATTTTATAAGCATTGCAATAATAACTGGATAGTATTTTTCAATAATCCAGTTGACAACGTCCCTATTCTTATTTCTAAGTCCTTCAATTATTTGTTCTTCCGTCATTTGCATATTGTTTTACAGTTTTTATATAGGCAAAGATATAAAATTTGTTAATAAAACACAAAATTAGTTTTCAAATATGTTGTTATAAATCAATTACTTACAATGGTTAATGAAATTTCAGATTAGAAAATCAGGTATTAATTTGCTGATTTTAAAACACTTAACAAAAACATGGTTTGTCTCTTAATATGATGATAATTTTTTTTTGATAAAAATTGCATGAATCGTTTGAGTGTGTAACGTATAGGGGCTATTTTAGATATTAGTTTAGTTTTTGTCGCTTTGCGAAGCCAAAAGCCAACAGCTAAGAGCCTCCAATATGTTATACACTCGAATTATTTAGTTTCTTAATCCTGAAATCATTGTTTTTTTTGGGCTACCTGCGTAAAGCTGGACAAGGAAACTCGTGTAAAGCGTGGACGCTTTACGCATAATCAACTATGCGACAAGCGTCCACGCTTGTCCCGACAAATCGTTGAAAATCAATTTAGTCCAACCTTACGTGGGGTAGCCTTTTTTTTGCATAATATTATTCAAAACTTCATAATTTCAAAACTTTTCCAGCTTGCTGGGTTAGGAACGGAAATGAAATAAGTTATTAATCTTTTGTTTTAATTTATTTTTGTGTCGCCTAGAAACAGGGATAGTTTCATTATTAAAAAGAACAATTAAATTTTCTGATGAATTAATATATTTTTGTATATACTTAGTGTTTACAATGTAAGAACGATGACATTTGTGAAATTTTTCAGGTAACTTTTCTATTAGTGATGAAAGAGAGGTATTTATTTTATAAATATCATCATTATCAAGATGTATTTCTATTTTTTTACTATCAGCCTTACAAAACAAAACATGACTAAAATCAATAATTTTAAATCCATTATTAATCTTAATTACAATATTTTGTTTTATTTTTTTCATTGTGGTTTTATTTTAGTGAGTAATTTTGATGCTTTTTATTTATTCAAACAATAGCGAAAGTATTCAACTGAACTGTTAAAGTATCTTGACTACAGCTAACATAAGGGCACTCCTAAAAACCCATAACTCTGCGTTATACAAAATTATTAAAATACTCATTTACAGGAGTAAACTCAAACTTTAAGAATTTTGAAATCCTTGATTTTTGAGTTTTTAGGAGTGCCCATAAAAGATTAGCATACCATACACGAATATTGTTTTATTTTTTTCTAAATATTACACAACTCTGTTTTGCCGTAAAGATGTTCTATTAGTTTGCTGTGTAAAATATCAATATTATATGGTTTTGAGAGATGAGCAATACAGCCTGCCTTGTAAGCTAATTCTTTATCTAATTTATCATAAAAAATAGATTGTGCAATAATTGGAACTTTTGGCAGATTTTTTTTTATTTTTATTGTTGCATCAAGTCCATTCATTATTGGCATTTTTATATCCATTAAAATTAAATCTATACCACGATTATTTTCGCAAAAATCAACTGCTTTTTTTCCGTTTGTGGAGTAGTAAATAATGCAATCTATACTTAATTCACTAATTAATACTTTTAGTAAACTTAAGTTCATTAAATTATCATCAACAATCAATATTTCTTTTTTACCATCTTTATTCATTTTTTTCTTTTTTTTTATTATAAAATCTTTTTCTCAGCTTGCTCCAATTCAAAAAATCGCCTCTAAAAATTAACAGCATATACTACTTAGTAAAGTGAGATTGCTTTAGGTAACCCCTTGTTTGTGTATTTTTTTCAGAAAAAATAAATTTTATTGATATTATTCTCAAAATAAGATCGATACAACTTAAAAAACATTTCATATATTTTTCTTTTTTTACATTTTTACTCAATTTTTCTTTTCAGCCTGCTCCAATTCAGAAATCGCCTCTAAAAATTAACAGCATATACTACTTAGTAAAGTGAGATTGCTTTAGGTAACCCCTTGTTTGTGTATTTTTTTTCAGAAAAATAAAATTTAATTTGTATTGTAATTAAAATAAGACATATACAACCGAAAAAATATTTCGCATATATGTCTTATTTTATGATTTTACTTACTAAATCATTGTTTTATTCTACCAGTCTGGAAGGAAAATAATTTTATCTCCATCATTACCTAAAGACGGATAATTTATTTTATTGTTTTATCCACTTGCCTGAGTCTAAAATTTTATTGTTATCTGTTATTTTATAAATATAACTACCTTTGGCTAAATTACTTATATCTATTTTTGTGCTATTACTTGTTAGTTCTTTATTAAGAATTTTTTTGCCCTCCATATTATAAAATTCTACATTGCAATTGCCTACCTGTACAGCTTTTTGGATTGTTAGCTCTGTGGTGGCAGGGTTTGGGTAA
>JAOZQN010000007.1 GCA_029932195.1 Bacteroidales bacterium
TAGGTTTTCGGATTTCAAAAAATCAAATTCATATTTGCCTCGTGCAGGTGTTTTTTACCTGCACGCAGCCCCCACAAATAAATATGTGTAAATGCAGTCAGGTGAAAAACACCTGACTGAGGCAAAAAATCCGATAACCTAATTCACTTCAGTATAAATAAGAATTTGGATAAATAAACTAATCAATAAATAGCTATCTATTATCAATGAAAAATAAAATATCAGTTCAAGGTAAAGAAATTTCAATTTTCAGTAAAAAACAAGAAGATTATATTTCACTTACAGATATTGCAAAATACAGAAATAAAGATGCACCTGTTGATGTTGTGAAAAATTGGATGCGAACAAAAAGCACAATAGAATTACTTGGTCTTTGGGAAAAATTAAATAATCCAGATTTTAAACAGGTCGAATTCGACCTGTTTAAAAATGAGGCTGGAGCAAATTATTTTGTATTATCACCTAAAAAATGGATTGAAACAACAAATGCAATAGGTGTAATTTCAAAATCTGGGAGATATGGTGGAACTTTTGCCCATAAAGATATTGCTTTTGAATTTGCTTCTTGGGTTTCGGTAGAATTCAAATTGTATTTTATTAAAGAATTTCAAAGACTAAAAGAAGAAGAAAATAGGACAAAATCGTTGGAGTGGAATTTACAAAGAACATTATCAAAAATTAATTATCGTATTCATACTGATGCAATAAAAGAAAAATTAATTCCACCTGAATTAACAAAACAACAAATAGGTTTTGTTTATGCAAACGAAGCAGATGTGTTAAATGTTGCTTTATTTGGACGAACAGCAAAAGAATGGCGAAATGAAAATCCAACTAAAAAAGGAAATATAAGGGATTATGCAAATATTGAACAATTAGTTATTTTGACAAACATGGAAAGTATTAATGCCGTTTTAATACGAAGAGAACTTTCTCAAAGTGATAGATTAATTAATCTAAATGATATTGCAAAAACACAAATGAAATCGTTAATGGCAAATCCAACAATGAGAGAATTAAAATCATAATATTTATTATTTCCAACTTCTCACACACTACGTAAGCAATTGGATAAAATATTAAATATCAATATAAAAGAGCATAAAATCATAATTTCAAAATATAAAAAACATGAAAAAAACAATCTTATTTTCAATAATAATAGCTGGGCTGTTAATTTCTTGCAGTCCTAAAAAAGAAGGTAACGAGGTAATTAAAGAACAAATATCTAAGTATAAAACACAGGTTGCCGACTTAAACAATAAAATTACCGAATTAGAGGCTCAATTAGATATTGATAATATTTCTATCAATACAATAAAAGTCAAAACGATAGTGCTTAAGAAGCAGTCATTTGAACATCATTTTGAAGCAACTGGTAATATCGAAGCTGTAAAAGAAGCGTTTATAAGTCCTGAAATGGGTGGACAAATAAAAAAAGTATATGTAAAAGAAGGAGATAAAGTTTCAAAAGGAAAGACGCTTGTTGCTTTAAATTCAGAGGTTTTGTATAATAATTTAGCAAGTCTTGAACCTAATTTAGAACTCGCTACAACAATGTATGAAAAACAAAAAGAACTTTGGGAACAAAACATAGGTTCGGAGGTTCAATATCTGCAAGCCAAAACCCAAAAAGAATCGCTGGAAAGAAATGTGCAAACAATAAAATCGCAAATTAGAATGACAACTCTAAATGCTCCTTTCTCCGGAATTGTTGATCAAATTTTCCAAAAGGAAGGAGAACTCGGTGCTCCTGGGATGAGAATTATTCAACTCGTTAGTTTAGATTATATGTATGCAACTGCCGAAATATCAGAAACTTATTTATCAAGTATAAACAAAGGAGACTCGGTGAAGATTAGTTTTCCTTCGTATCCTGATATGGAAATAAATTCGTTTGTGTATCAAAAAGGAAACATTATTAATCCTAATAATAGAACTTTTCAAATAAAAATTAAGTTCAGAAATATAGAAAATAAAATTAAACCAAATTTATTGGCTGTAATTACATTAAATGATTATTTTGACGCAGAAGCAATTTCTGTTCCCACACTAATTGTAAATCAGGATATTAAAGGCTCGTTTGTATATGTGGAGGCAGACAAAGGAAACAAAAAAATAGCACAAAAAAGATACGTAGAAACTGGCTTATCAAATGGCTACAACACAATAATTAAAAGCGGACTGCACGAAAACGAAAAAGTAATTATTGAAGGCTATCATCTTGTAAAAGACGGAACTGTAATTAATGAATAATTTTAAAGGTATTAGATTAATGAAAAACAGCGAGCAGAATATAATCATATATAAAAATAAACAAGGCACTATAAAATTAGATGTTAATTTGCAAGATGAAACAGTTTGGCTAACTCAAGAACAAATAGCACAACTTTTTGATAAAGCAAAATCAACAATTAACGAACATATTAAAAATATTTTTAAAAAGGGAGAGCTTGTAGAATCAGAGGTTAAACAGAAATTCGGAATTTCCGAATTTCAGAGAAAAAGAACTTTTAACAAATGCAGGTGAAACAAACCAAAGTAGAGTATGAAAAATATCGTAAAACTGAAAATGAAAAATATATTTCCGATTTTGACCGTGAAATGAAAAAATTAGGAAATAAAGTTATACGTTAGGCTTCATTGTTACAATTTAATAAACGGAAATATTGTTAAGAATTAATTAAGCTGCTTTTTGATAAAAAATGATAATTTAACGGATAAGAAAAATCTGATTTACAAATAAATTAGAACCTAAACAAATATAATTATGAAAAAAAACACAATTTGTCCAAAATGTAATTCAAAAAAAATAGGGTATTTAAAAAATGTGATAAACAAAACAGACAGTAATAGTCCTTCTGTTGCAGTAGGATACCCTAAGGCACCAGTAGGAATTACAGTTGCAGGAACAAAAAAAATGTTTGGACTTTCAATAACACAAATAACTGGAGTAGGCGAATTAGAAGCATACTTTTGCACTGATTGTGGCTTTTTTGAAACTTATGTAAAAAATCCTGAAAAACTTGATTTTGAGCAAATTGAAGGTTTTAAAATGCTAAAATTGTAACACCGTATTAGATAATTGGAAATATTATCAGAAAAAAAGTTATGAGCATCTATAAATTTCAAAACATCTTATATAAAAAAAATGAAAACAATAAATATCCAATTAGAAATAACAACAAGATGTAAAACATGTGGTGATGCAGTAGCACTAAACGCAGCAGTAAATAAAGTATGGTGTCCTAAATGTAACGGGCAAGTTGCAATTTCCTCTAAATTATGGACACTTTTATTCAATGAAGTTGCTGAAACAGCAAAAAATATTCACCTTGGCGAAGCAAGACGAATTTCTGTTAATGATAATAAAACTGGAACAGTGCGACTTGTAATGAGAAAAAACTCGGCATTTTGTCCAGAATGTAAAGAAATAATTTCATCAATACTGGCAGATAATAATAAAATAGTATGTAAAAATTGTAATACAAGTTTAACCGTGCGAAATAAATCGGACGGAATTTCATCAAAGCAACTTGCATATTTTTTTAGTGAAGACAAATATCAATTAGAAGAAGCAAAGCAAAAATCAAATATCCAAAAAACAGAAGAAATTGATTGCAATAATTGCGGAGGAAGTTTAGATGTTGATGGTTCTGCAAGGCTTGTAGATTGCCCATATTGCCAAAGTAAAAATATGCTTTCCGACCAAGTATGGCATCGTTTACATCCTTCGGCAAAAGTAAGAATTTGGAATATAGGATTAAAATCGGAAACAGCAAAAGACATAAAAGTGTGGACTTTTAACTCTGTTGAAGATGTATGTTACGGAAAAGAAAATACACTTTATTGCACAGGCAAAAACGAAGGAGATGATTTCGCTCTATGGGCAATGACACCCAAAGCCGAACTAAAATGGATGACATTATTACCTGATAATTCAACTTGGGGAGAATATAAAATTGCACTTTTGCCCAACAATCAATTATTAGTTTGGAATAAAGCAGAAACACATCATGCTTGTATATACGATGCAAAAACTGGAGAATTTATCAAAAAAATAGGAGGTTTAGAGCCGTTAAATGCAAAAAAACATCATTTTGATTTATATCATTGCAATTCCCTTGCTACCGACCCCGATGGAACAATTATTTGTTTAATTGCTTTGCGAATTTTACGTTATTCAAAAGACGGTGAAGGAATATACACTTGGGGAAAACCTTCTTTTTTCGGAAAAAAATTAAAAGCCCTCTACAAAAACAGAAAAGATAAGAAAAAAGATATTTCTACCGATTTTTTAAGAAAAGGTCGCTGGGCTTATGCTCATAAAATAAAAAATCGTTCACTTACTTATTCGATAATACCTGGAGAATGCTCTGTCCATATAGGAAACGATAGTTCTTTGTATATTCTTAATTCAATGCCATTTAACATAAAAAGAGGTGGATTACTTGCTAAATTTAACAGAAAAGGCAAAATAATTTACAAAGTTGATTTTGGAGCTTACGACCCTGTTAATCAAATTAATATTCGCACCGATGAACAAGGTTTTGCATATATTTTACTTAATGATTCCAAAACAAGTCAACACTTTGAAGAAAACGGACGCATTATAAGAGTATCTCCCGATGGCAAAGAAGTAAAAGTAATTGTTGAAGGAAGCAATTCACAGATTTCTGCAATGTTTCAAAAATTTGCAGTTTCCGAAGACGGTAATATTTACACAATAGGTATTGACGACCAAATACGGCATTACGACAGAAACGGTGAACAAATTTGGCGAAGCAAATCAGCACAAGAATTTGATAATGAACGGAATTAAAAAAAACTAATAAAACCAACATAAAAGTGGAACAAAAAAACGAAATAATAAGAGATTTTAAATTAACTTCTCTTGCTCTCAAAAACAAAAATACTGTTTACTTAATACTCTTTGTATTAATTCTTTTTGGTGCAATATCTTATGTAACACTTCCAAAGGAACTTTTCCCGGAAGTAAATTTTCCTACAGTTATGGTGCAAACCATATATCCGGGAAACTCGGCTACCGATATGGAAAACCTTGTGAGTAAAGAACTGGAAAAAGAATTAAAATCTTTGAAAGGAATAAATGCTTTAAAATCAACTTCTGTGCAAGACGTATCTATGATTTTTATTGAATATACGCCAAGCACTCAAATTGATGAAGTCCTGCCAGATGTAAAAGATGCGGTGGACAAGGCTCGCCAAAATTTACCAGAAGACTTGCCAAGCGACCCAATTGTTATGGAGGTGGATATGTCTGAGTTTCCAATTATAAACATCAATCTTTCAGGAGATTATAATTTAGATGAGCTAAAAGAATATGCTGAATATTTGCAAGACGAATTTGAAGGAATTTCGGAAGTCTCCAAAGTCGCAATTAAAGGGTTGAGTGAGAAAGAGATACAAGTAAATATAGATATTCATAAAATGGAAGCGGTGGGGATTAGTTTTACTACTATTGAGAATGCTATTGCTTACGAAAATATTACAATGTCGGGTGGAGATATTGAAATGAACGACAGCAGACGTTCAGTTAGGATTATTGGAGAATTTAAAACGCTAGACGAAATAAAAAATATTGTTGTAAAAAATCAAAATCAAAATATAGTTTATTTGCGTGATATTGCGGAAGTTATAAATACTTACGCTGATGCCGAAAGTTATGCAAGACTAAATAAACACCCTGTAGTATCACTTCAAGTAATTAAAAAATCGGGAGAAAACTTGATAAAAGCAACCGACCAAATTTATGAAAAGATTGAAGAAGCAAGAGAGGCAAATCTAATTCCCGAAGACCTAAATATTTCTATTACCAACGACCAGTCCGACCAAGTGAGAATGCAACTTGCTAATTTAGAGAATAGTATGATTATCGGAATTATCTTCGTTGTAGTTGTTCTGTTTTTCTTTTTGGGACTAAAAAATGCGTCGCTTGTAGGTTTTGCAATACCTATTTCTATGTTGTTATCCTTTGTTGTTTTGAGCTTTATGGGAGCAACAATAAATATGATAATCCTTTTTGCCCTAATTCTCGCACTCGGTATGCTTGTGGACAACGCCCTTGTGGTGGTGGAAAATATTTACCGCTTTGTGGACAATGGATACACAATAAAACAGGCAGCACGGCAGGCAACTGGCGAAATTGCAATTCCAATTATTGCTTCTACACTTACAACTCTCGCTGCTTTTTTTCCACTGTTGTTTTGGGACGATATTATGGGCGAGTTTATGAAGTATCTACCTATAACTCTGATAATTGTGCTTAGTTCTTCGCTTTTTACGGCACTTATTATAACACCCGTTTTGGCAACCAAACTAATAAAACGAAAGGAAGACGAAAAAGCAATAAATAAGAAAAAATTATCAATTATTTCGGGAGCTTTGATGTTATTATCAATACCTTTTTACTTAAAAACTTCATATACTTTTGCTAACTTATTGATGGTTTCGGGAGTCCTCACGTTATTATACACTTTTATTTTTGAACGTATTGCAAATTGGTTTCAAGAAAAAGCCCTTCTCTGGTTAGAAAACTTTTATCTTAAGTTTTTAAGTTTTACTTTATCTGGAAGCAAACCGTATTTGTTTTTTGTAGGAACAATTGTTCTGATGATTGCAACTCTTGTGGTATTTTTTGGAGTTCGCCAGCCAGACATCAGCATGTTTCCTGACAATGATCCAGAATATATAAATATTATTGCAGAACTCCCCGTTGGAACAGACTTAGAAGCAACAGATTCTATTATCAAAATAGTGGAAAAAGATTTATACGAACAATTAGAACCACATATTAAAAATGTAGAATCGGTGCTTACAACCGTTGGGAAAGGTGCAACACGAGACGGCGAAATGTCCATTGGCAATAATTCTAACAGGGCAATAATAATAATAAAATTTATTGATTTTCAATTTCGGGAAAACCTAAATACTTCTGTTTTGATGCAGGAACTCGCCACACATTTTGATAACAGATATTCGGGAATTACTTTTTTTGTGGAGAAGAATAAAAAAGGACCACCAGCGGGGCATCCAATTAATTTAGAGCTTACAGGAAAAGATATGCCATCTCTTATTGCTTTAAGTGACAGCATTATAATGAAAATAGAAAATGCAAATATAGATGGTATTGAAGGGCTAAAAATAGATATTGAAACAGGAAAACCTGAATTAATAATAACTATAGACCGTGAAAAAGCACGACGTTTTGGACTTTCTACAGGGCAGATTGCCAGCACAATAAGAACATCTATTTTTGGAAAAGATATTTCCGATTTTAAAGTTGGAGAAGATGAGTATCCTATACAACTGCGATTTGCAAAAAAATATCGTTATAATTTGCCTTCTTTAATGAACCAAAAAATTACGTTCAGAAATCAGCAAGGAAAAATGTTAAGTGTTCCTATTTCTGCTGTCGCAAATGTTGAATATTCAAGCAGTTATGGTGCAGTAAAACGAACAGACCAAAAACGAACTGTAACAATATTTTCTAACGTAATTGAAGGATATAATGCAAATCGAGTAAATAAATTAATACAAGCAGAAATTGCAGATTATAAATATCCAGCTGGTTACGGTATAGATTTTACGGGCGAGCAAGAAAAAATGAAAGAAACAATGGCTTTTCTTTCCACAGCTCTATTAATTGCTGTTGCATTGATACTAATAATTCTCGTAACACAGTTTAATTCAATATTTAAGCCACTCATAATTATGGCAAGTGTGCTGTTTAGTCTTATTGGAGTTTTTGGCGGAATTGCAACTTTTGATATGGATTTTATTGTAATAATGACAGGAATTGGTATAATTTCACTTGCAGGAGTTGTGGTAAACAACGCAATTGTGTTAATAGATTATATTGATTTGATAAAATCTAATCGTAAAAAAGAGCAAAATTTAGACGACGACGACAACCTAAACATAGACGAAATAAAAGAGAGCATCTTAGAAGCAGGAAAAACGAGACTGCGACCAGTTTTATTAACAGCAATTACTACAATTCTCGGTCTTGTGCCAATGGCAATAGGATTTAATATAGATTTTAACACTATGTTTAGTGAATTTAGACCTCAAATATATTTGGGAGGAGAAAATGCAACATTCTGGGGACCAATGGCATCAACAGTAATTTTCGGATTAGCATTTGCAACATTCCTAACACTTGTAATTGTGCCAGTTATGTATCTTATCGGAAATAAAGTAAAGCTATATTTTGTGAATAGAAAAAAATAAGTAGGTATATCGTAGAGACGTTACATGTAACGTCTCTACTGTGTTTTAGGCAAACCCGAAAGCGTCTGCAAGACCTTTCGGCGTTTGAAAAAAACTTAAAAGCTAATTTTCTTTTGTTGGAAGTAGTTGTAACAATTCTAAAATCCAAACATCATCACAAAAAGTAAAATATTTACAGGCAAGCCAATAGCTGTTCCTATAAGTATTTTTTTTCGCTTTATACGGTGAGCTTCCTGTGAATAATAGCTAATATATTCCGAGTTATTTTCGTATTCTTTGGGAATATTTAGATTTTGTGCTTTTGGTGATTGTGAAGCAACAATTGCTGCTGCTGGCAAGCCAATGGGAGAGCATGTTGCTGTGCAACAACCAACTCCAATTGCAGATGTAGATGTTTTATAATTTTCTTTGGCATCTTTTATTGCAATAGCTTTTATGTCTGTGTTCAAAAAAACTTTAATATTAGTAGTATCAATATTATTTTTCACATCTCGTAAAACAATAGTGCTACCATCTTGATACTTAATAAGTAAAATATTAGTCTTTTCAATCATAAAGGTTTCTCCCGCCATATCGTCAAACAGTCTGTAACTTACCGTAGTCTCGTGAAAATCAAGAATTTTAACCTTAAGTTCTTGCCCTGAGTGTAAAATTATATAATCTTGTGAAAAAACCGAAGTAGAAATAAGTATCAATAATATAATGTGTAAATTTTTCATGCAACAAATATAATTATTTATTTTAAAATTTGTATATTTGCACAGTTAAAAAAAAACAAACATGAAAACGGTATTGGGTTTTTAATCTGTATTATTTCTAATTCATTAAAAATGGAACTAATTTTAATTGTTTTGAGTGTGTAACATATTGGGGGAGTTTAGCTTTTGGCAGTTGGCTTTTGGCTTCGCAAAGCGAAAAAGATTAGAGTGTGTATACTAAAAAAGGTTTATTCATTTATTCTTTATTTGATTGTGTATTAGTTGGTTGCAAAATACAAAAAGTGAATATTTTAACCTAATTCAGCATATTCATTGTTCATTGTTCATTATCCATTGTTCATTATTCATTATTTATGAGTAGATATACCGAAATATTAGAAAAAATTTGGGGATACCCAAGTTTTAGGGCAATGCAGGAAGATATAATTATCTCTGTAGCAGACCATAATAAAGACACTCTCGGGCTTTTACCTACTGGAGGTGGAAAATCTATTCTTTTTCAAGTTCCGGCACTTGCCAAAAAGGGAGTTTGTATTGTGGTTACTCCACTAATTGCCTTGATGAAAGACCAAGTAGAAAATCTCAAACGGCAGAATATCAAAGCAATAGCCGTTTATACTGGCATGACGAGGCATGAAATAGGAATTGCTCTTGACAATATTGTTTTTGGTAATTATAAATTTCTGTATCTTTCCCCCGAACGACTTGGAACAGAGTTGTTTCTGGCAAAATTGCCAAGCATGAATATCAATCTTATTGCAATTGATGAAGCACATTGTATTTCGCAGTGGGGCTACGATTTTCGTCCTTCTTATCTTAAAATAGCAGATATAAGACAACATTTGCCCAATATTCCAATTCTTGCACTAACAGCAACTGCCACTCCAGAAGTCGCCGATGATATTCAAGAAAAACTTCAATTTAAAGAGCCTAACTTATTTAGGAAGAGTTTTGAACGCACCAACCTTATTTACATTGTTAGAAAGGTTGAAGACAAGTTAAGATATTTGCTCAAAATAGCAAAAACGACTAAAGGAACTGCCGTTGTGTATGTTCGAAATAGAAAGAAAACTAGAGAAATAGCTCAATTTTTACAAAAAAATAATATTTCTGCCGATTATTTTCATGCAGGAATAGACCCAAAAGAAAAAGACCGTAAACAAGATGCCTGGAAAAACAACAAAATAAGAATTATTGTTTCCACAAATGCTTTTGGAATGGGGATAGATAAATCTGATGTTCGTTTTGTGGTTCACATGGGTTTACCCGACACTGTGGAGGCATATTTTCAAGAAGCGGGTAGGGGAGGACGAGACGAAAAAACGGCTTATGCAGTTTTGCTCTACAATAATATGGATATTGCAAATTTAAAACGCAGTATTGCAAATGCTTATCCCGAAAGGGAAATGATAAAAAAGATTTACACTGCACTCGCAAATTTTTTGCAAATACCAATTGGTGCGGGTAAAGGCTTCTCTTACGATTTTAATATTTCTGAATTTGCAAGACGATATAAATTACCTATTTTACAGGTATTTAGTAGTTTAAAGTTTTTGCAAAGAGAGGGTTATTTAGAATTTACAGAAGAGATTTTTCAGTCATCAAAATTAATTTTTAATGTAGGACAGGAGGATTTATACAGATTTCAGGTGGCAAATGCTAACCTTGATGCTTTTATAAAACTCATACTTCGCACATACTCAGGAGTTTTTAGTAATTATACAAATATAAACGAATATAGACTTGCCAAAAAAGTAAACACTACCAAAGATGTTATTTATAAATATTTACAAAAACTGGCAAAATTTAAAATCATAACCTACATTCCGCAGCGTAAAACACCCTACATAATATACACAGAAGAGCGTTTGGACGATAAAAGTGTGTGGATTTCTAAAAATAATTACGATAATTTAAAAAACAGACAAATACAAAGAATTGATAGCATAATAAATTATATCACAAATAATGATAAGTGCAGAAGCCAAATGTTGCTTGCTTATTTTGGCGAAAAAGATGCCAAAGAATGTGGCAATTGTGATTATTGCAGTCGTAAAGAAAAACAAAGTATTCTCAAAAAAGAATATGATTTAATCAAACTAAAAGCCAAAGAATTGACTGAAAATAAGGCTGTTACGTTTAAAGAACTTATTGATAAAATAGATAAAGACGAAGATAAGGTAATCAAAATTATTAGAGAGCTACAAGAAAATAAAATTATTATTACAGATGATAAATTAAAGCTCGTTTGGGCTGAGTAACACAAAAAAACGTAACAATTTTTTTCACTCAACACTTACTAACGTCCCGTAGGGACTTAGTAACGTGTTGCCTCGATAATCACTTAACACACATAACAATAAATGGTAAAAATAAGTGTAACTATTATTACTTACAACGAGGAAAAAAACATTAAGCGTTGTTTGGAATCTGTAAAAGATATTGCAGATGAGATAGTTGTAGTAGATTCTTTTTCTACTGATGCAACAGAAAATATAGCCAAAAAATTTGATGTGCGTTTTATCAAAAACAAATTTGAAGGACATATTGAGCAAAAAAATTTTGCGATGGAGCAAGCAAGCTACAATTATATATTATCCTTAGATGCCGACGAAGTTGTTAGCCCGAAGCTCTTGGAACTAATAAAAGAGGTGAAAAATAATTGGCAAAACGATGCTTATTATTTTAATCGTTTGAATAATTTTTGCGGAAAATGGATAAATCATTCTGGTTGGTATCCCGATAAAAAACTCCGTTTGTGGGACAGACGAAAAGCAAAATGGGGAGGCACAAATCCTCACGACACAGTTATTTGCCAAAAAAAATACACCAAAAAATATCTAAAAGCAGATTTACTGCATTATTCTTTTTACTCCATAGAACAACATGTTGGGCAGATAAATAAATTTTCGCAAATAGGAGCTTTGGAACTTCACAAAAAAGGGAAAAAAAGTAGCTTGATGTTGATAATATTTAGTCCTATTTTTATGTTTATAAGAACATATTTTTTTAAACTTGGCTTTTTAGATGGATATTATGGTTTTGTTATAGCCGTAAATTCGGCACATGCTAAATTTTTAAAATATTCTAAATTAAGAGAATTGATGAAGAGTTAAAAGCTTCCAAGTTGCCAAGCAAACTTTTATGTTCTGTTATTAAACCCGAAAGCGTCTGCAAGACCTGTCGGCGTTAAACCACCCTACCAAATGAAAACACTAATTTTAATTATAATATTTAGCATAATTACTGTTTTTGCCTTTGGGCAAAAAACGTACCCAGACACATTACACAATACTGAATTTATTGATGTAGTAAGATTGAAAGATAGTGTTTATTCTATTGGCGAATATAGTTTTGCGAGAGAGAAAATAGACGAAATAAGTTTTTCTAATGGAAAAAAGGTATGTTGTTATAGTGGTTATCCAACCAAACTTTCTCAAAATGAAAAAATTATTCTTTGTATTAATTATAAAGAAAATTTATATAGCTACAAACAGTTTCTAAACACAACATTAGACGTTTATAATCATAAAGGAGAATTAGTGAAAAATTTCCCATATTATATAGAACACGAATATGTATGTAAAATACTGGCTTATCATGTTTTTAATAACGGAGATTTACTTATACTAAATGCCTCAGATCATATTGATAATATGAGATTGTATTTATATAAAAATGATACTGTAATAAAAATACTTGACCAAGTATTTGGCGAAAATACTATAAAAACAAAAAGAATTGATGGCTTATACTATTATTTTATTAACGAAATAGGATTAATGTTAATTCCTGCGTGGTCAGGTAAAGACAGCCAACTACTACTTTATGATTACTCAGGGAAATTAATTAATGTTTATAATATTGAGAATAGTTCTTCATGCGTAGTTAGTGATTTTAAATACGATAAGAAAACAGGTAATGTTCTAATTAGTTATCAACTAATAGAGAAAAATAAAGGCATAGTAACTTATAAAATAATATATGATATTAAAAATAATGAATTTAGAGAAATTGAAAAATAGAATATTATCTTTATTTATACTTCATCTGCAGTTCAATATTTTTATGGTTATATCATGAAAACAATTAATGTGCTTCGTTCCAATTTTTTCCTTCGCTCATGTCAATAGTAAGAGGAACAGATAGTTGCATAACGTTTTCCATTTCTTCTTTTATAATATTTTTAATAGTTTCACTTTCCGAAATTGGCACATCAAAAGTTAGCTCATCGTGAACTTGCATAATCATTTTTGATTTTAATTTTTCGGAATTTAAACGATTAAAAATATTTATCATAGCCAGCTTAATTAGGTCGGCAGCAGAACCTTGAATAGGAGCATTTATAGCATTTCTTTCAGCATTACTACGCACAAGTCCGTTTCGTGAATTTATATTTTTCAAAGATCTTTTTCTTCCTTTTATTGTCCAAACAACCTCTGTATCTCTGGCATCTTTGATGCTTTTAACCATAAATTCTTTTACTTTCGGATAAGTTTTAAAGTAACCATCAATTAGTTCTTTTGCTTCTTTTGTAGGAATGCCAAGATTTTGTGCAAGCCCAAAAGCCGAAGAGCCATAAATTATAGCAAAGTTCGCCGATTTTGCTTTATTTCTCATTTCAGAACTTACATCTTGTAGGCTGACATTAAATATTTTTGCTGCTGTTGCCGAATGTATATCTTCACCAGACAAGAACGCCTCAATCATATTTTCGTCTTTACTCAAGTGTGCCATCAGGCGAAGTTCCACTTGCGAATAATCGGCATCAATTAAAATATTATCGTCAGACGAAGGAATAAATGCCTTTCTAATTTCTCTGCCCTCGGCTGTTCGGATAGGAATATTTTGTAAATTAGGATTGTTGGAACTTAATCGCCCTGTTGCTGTTACTTCCTGATTATAAGAAGTGTGTATTCTTTCAGTTTTAGGATTTACCAATTCTGGCAAAGCATCAATATACGTATTTAAAAGTTTTTTGAGAGAACGATATTCCAAGATAAAAGCAATAATTTCGTTGTCGTCTTTTAATTTTGTGAGAACATCTTCTGCAGTAGAATATTGTTTAGTTTTTGTCTGTTTTGGTTTTGGCTTTATATTTAATCTATTGAATAACACCTCGCCAAGTTGTTTGGGCGACGAAATATTAAACTCCCCTTTGGATAATTTATAAATATTGGTTTCTATCGCTTTTATTTTATCCACAATTTCCGAACGATAGTTTTGCAGAAATTTGCTATCTAATTTAACACCAGTAAATTCCATATCTGTAAGCACTTTAACAAGTGGCATTTCTATTTCGTTAAACAGTGTATCTAATTGCTGGATAGTAAGTTCTGTTTGCAAAATGTTTTTTAGTTGTAAAGTAATATCAGCATCTTCGCAGGCGTAGTTTTTGACTCGTTCGGGAGCAATATTTCTCATATTTCCCTGATGTTTACCTTTTTTTCCAATTAATGTTTCTATTGATATGTTTTTATAGTTTAAGTAACTCTCTGCAAGTTGGTCTAAATTATGCTTTTGCTCTGGATACAATAAATAATGTGCAATCATTGTATCAAATAATTTTCCTGCTACTTCAATATCATAATTTTTAAGAATTTCTAAATCATACTTTATATTTTGACCAATTTTTAGAATCTCTGGATTAGAAAATAGTGGTGTAAATTCCTCCAAAATAGCTTTTGTTTCCGTCTGACTTTTAGGAAAAGGAATATAACTTGCAGATAACTCTTTGCAAGAGAAAGAAATACCTACTATCTCTGCAAGACTAGGTTTTATATTTGTGGTTTCTGTATCAAAACAAAACTCTGATTGTTCCAGCAAATGAGAAATCAATTTTGCTCGCTCTTCTTTGGTTGTTATTAAATTATACTTTACAGGAAAATCTTTATAGGTTTTAAAAATCTTTTGAGGCTCTTTGGTTGTAACTTCTCCCATTCCAAAAAGATTAATTTGCCCGCTTGCAGAAACTTGCTGTTTAACAACTTCTTTGGTTTCAGTTGTTTTAATAATATTATTTAACTTTGTTCTAAACTCTAACTCTGTAAAAAGTTCTATAAGTTTATCTTTGTTTGGCTTGGTGAGTTCAAATTCTTTTTCGTTAAAATCTACATCAACATCTAATTTTATTGTAACCAAAAACTTGGAAAGTGCTAATTGTTCCTTAAAATTAATCAGATTTTCTTTTTGCTTGCCTTTTAATTTATCTATATTTTTATAAATCCCATCAATACTCCCAAACTGATTAATCAATTTCATTGCAGTTTTTTCTCCAATTCCAGGAACTCCAGGAATATTATCCGATGTATCTCCCCAAAGTGCGAGAATTTCAATAAATTGGTCAGGATCTTTTATTTTATATTTTTTTTCAAGCTCAGCCAATCCAATGATTTGATTATCATTACCTCTACTTCTGGGTTTAAACATTTTTATATTTTCCTCAAGCAATTGCTGATAATCTTTGTCGGGAGTCATCATAAAAACATTGTAGCCTTCTTTTGCTGCTTTTTTTGCAAGCGTTCCAATAGCATCATCTGCCTCAAATCCAGGAGTTTCAATAACAGGAATATTGTAGGCTTGCAAAATATCTTTAATATATGGCACAGCCGAAATAATATCCTCTGGCGTAGGCGAACGATTTGCCTTATATTCTTTAAAAATTTCTTTACGAAATGTAGGAGTTTTGGTATCAAAAGCAACGGCTATATGCGTTGGCTTTTCTTTATTCAAAATCTCTTCGAGCGTATTTACAAAACCATAAATTGCCGAAGTATTTTGCCCTTTAGAATTATAACGAGGATTTTTGATAAATGCGTAGTATGCTCTGAATATCAAAGCATAAGCGTCTAATAGGAATAGTTTTTTCATCTAAGAATATATTGTAAAATTGTTTTATTATTAAACTGAAGTGAATTAGGTTTTCGAATAAACCCGAAAGCGTCTGCAAGACCTGTCGGCGTTTTAGACATCTGAAACATTATTAGTATTAGATCGTTATGTTTTTAACATTGCTGTTGTTCTATTTTTTCTGTTCCAGTTAATTTGAAAATTTCTGAAGTTGTAAAATTAAACTAATAGTTTGTAAATACAAATGTATTTTTTATTTCTGGAAATTTAAGAAGAAATATAAAAATGTAGTTACTTTTGCCACAAATTTTTTAAAAATAGACAAAAAGTTAATATAAATAGACCAGTGTTAAAAATAAAGAATATTTCTGAAAAAAAAACATTTCGCTTACACGTAATTTATTCTATTATTGATGGAATTTTATACGGTATTTTGGCTTTAAATGAATTTATTTTGCTCAAAAGTTTAAGGGGAACAGATTATCAGATTGGCTTTTTGTTTCAACTGCCAGTAATTGTTTTGCTTTTTTCAATTCTATTTAATGAATTGATTAAAAGAACTATCCATAAAAAAAGATTTTTAAATATTTTCACAATTCTTACTCGTTTACCATTACTCTTGGTTTTGTTTTTTCCAAATAATGTTGAGTCTATAACTATTTTTCATCAATATGCTTTTTTATTTATTCTCTTAATTTATTTTTTTTCCACACCTATAATTTTACCAACAATAAATTTGTTTCTAAAACAGGCTTATACACATGAAAATTTTGGTAAATATTATAGTTACGCATCATCTATAAGTAAAATTGCTGCACTTTTTAGCACCTTTCTTGCAGGTTTTATTTTAGATCTTAATCATTTTAATTTCAAGTATTTATATATTGTAATGGCTGCTGGCGGTATTTTTTCTACATTTATACTTACTCGCATTGATTTTTACGATAAAATTCCCATTATTAAGAAAAGTTTATTTCAATCAATAAATACATCTTTAAAACAGATGAAAAATATTCTGACAACCAACAAACCATTTCTTCATTTTGAAGTTGGTTTTATGCTCTATGGGCTTGCATACATGGCAACAAGCGGAGTAATTTCTTTATTTTTAAATGATGCTTTAAATCTCAATTACTCCTCTTTGGCTTTTTATAAAAATGGTTATAACACAATTAATATTATACTGTTACCAATATTTGGCAAGCTAATTGGCAAAATAGATCCTCGCAAGTTTGGAATAATAACTTTTTCTGCTTTGGGACTTTTTTTCTTATTCTTTTTTATAACAACTATTTTTAATTCTTATTTTGAAATATGGAACATAAAAATTTATTATTTTCTTATTGTTTCGTATCTTTTTTATGGTGTTTTTGCAGCCACAATGGGCTTGTTATGGTTCATTGGTTCTGCATATTTTTCTAAAAACGAACAAGTTGCAGACTATCAGTCAGTTCATTTGTCTTTAACAGGATTCAGAGGGCTTTTTGCTCCTCTAATGGGTATTTATTTTTATCTTTTAATTGGTTATCAAGGAGTGTTTTTGATGGGAGTTGTTTTGATTATTTTCTCGGTGGTTATGATGCTATGGTCGTTAAAGAAATATAAACTTCAAAACAAATAGGATTATATATTAAAAAAGATTTATTCGTTTATCGGATTTTTTGCCTCAGTCAGGTGACAGTTACTCACATTTATTTGGGGCTGCATGCAGGTTAAAAACACCTGCACGAGGCAAATATGAATTTGATTTTTTGAAATCCGAAAACCTAATTCACTTGAATACAATCCCGAAATAGTTGTTTTTTTGCAAAATATTATTCAAAACTTCATAATTTTTCCAGCTTAGGAGTCCCCTTATTTCTAACAGCCTGGAGATTCTATATAGGTCTCTAAATTTGTTATTTGAAAAACATTATTTACTTCATCTTTTTCAAACGTAATAAATAATTCGCCGTATGTATCTCCGTCGTCAAAGTTCAAACTTATTGTTATAGTGGTAGTTCCATATTTAGTAACTTCATAATCATCAATATATAAAATGCCTTTTTGATATTCGCCTGTAAAATATAAAATATTATTAATTGAGTAAATATAATTACTTCGTCCAGAAATTAAAGACGATTCTGTAACGCCTCCTAATATTTCATGTCGATCTATAAAGCATTCATTTTCAGAAAAATAGGTAAACAGTGAGTCTTGTGTTATAGTATCTATCTGCTGTGAACTATATACTTTCCAGGCAACTTGAAAAAAGTTAGTAATTTCCTTAAAATCAGTTTTTTTTAGAGATAGAAATTTCACATTTCGTTTTTCTTTTGCCTCTTCTTTATGCTTTCCATTTGGCATAAGGTTCAGGTAATCGCTATATGAGTAAAATGTATTTTCACTGCTCGATTGTTCCCAAAGGTCGTCGTCGGCAAGTTCTGCCTTGTTAAATTTTTCTATTACAAATTTTGCTTCCTCCACAAATATCCCTTCTGGATATTCAGAAATATATCTTTCAAAATCTTCTTTCTTGCCATCTTCTTTTGCCATTTCCCATGCAAGAGAATCTAATGTTAGTTCATTTTTGAACACTATAATTAGACTATCTGCTTCCGTAATATGTTCACTTTCTGGATTTTCACTTACATATTTTTCGTATCCTGCGAGTGTATTTTTCAATTGTGCTTCTTCCCATTTTTTGTCGGCACAACTTACCAAAAATAACGATAACACTAATAAATAAAAAATCTTTTTCATAGCTCTAATTTTAATATTTTTACAAATATATTCTTATTTTTGAACTTATTTATTCTTTTCATAAAAAAAAACAAAATTATTTTGAAGTAAACTAATTTTATAATCAGGTATTTTAATGCGATAAAATATCTGAAAAATATTTGTCATTTCTCCATAACAGCGAATTAAAAATCCAACAACTAAATTTTGAGACTATCCGATAGTAAATAATAATGTGTAAAATTCATTATTTAAAAAATATTTTGTATTTTTGCATTTAATTTTATGCAAAATTCTAAGATAATAATAAATCATGATTTCTGTAAAAAAAGATTTTAATAAAACACCAACTGCTTTGCTTTCTGGCAAAAAAGACGCATGGAAAGACAAAAGTGTTTTGAGTGAACTCACTGCACTTTATAATGGCAAATGTGCTTATTGCGAAACCAAAACAACCGATTTACAAATAGACCATTATCGCCCAAAAGATAAATATCCTTGGCTTGCTAATGAATGGAGTAATTTATTGCCCGTTTGTGAAGATTGCAATAATGCCAAAAGAAATAAATTTCCCATTGATAACAGAAAAGTAGAACCCGAAAATAAAAACGCCGAAATATTAATAAAAGAAGAACCAATAATTATTAACCCAGAAATTGACACAGCAGAAAATCATTTTTATTTTAACAAAGGCGGACTTATTTACGGACACACAAACAGAGGTAGAAAAACTGTTGATATATTAGATTTAAACAGAGCTTCTTTAATAAAAGAAAGAAAAAAACTTTACGATTTCTTTTTTGAAGGCTTGAAAAATAATATTATAAAAGAAAAAAGAGACAAAAATTATTATAAAAATTTAAAAGAAGCAACATTTGAACAAAAAGAGTTTTCACTTTTTGGACATCAGATTTGTTATCAATTTGCAAAATTAACTCTTGATGAAGTAATTGAATATATTAGTATAAATAGATATATGATATTTGACGAAGAACATGATTATATGTTTAAAAAAGGAATTTCTGAGGATAATATTGAAATTAGTGAGATTAGTGATATTTATGAACAAGAGATAGTATTAGAATTAGATGAATATTATAAAAATATATTTGAATATGAACCAAAGAAAAAATTAGAATTACCATTTTCAATAACAGACCTTTCCATAACTAAATTTCAAGGAATAAAACAGTTAGATATAAAAAATATACTCGCAGACACACAATGGATTTTTCTTACAGGAGAAAATGGTTTTGGAAAAACATCAATACTTAGAGCTATTTTATTAGGACTAATTGGAAACAAAGAATTTAGACAGGAGGAGATAGATAAAAATACAAAAATTGAATTAAAATTATTTAATACTCTGATGTCTGAATATTTTGTAAATGAATCCAAAATGTATTACAATATTTTTGGAACACATTTTCAGAAACAGTTTAATTCTGTAGTTGTAGCTTACGGAGCAAATAGAACTAATCTGAAAAAAGATGATAGTAAATCAACAATTTCGGGTAATCTATTTGAAAAACCAGAATCAGATTTATATAATTTTGAAAGAAGGTATAAAGATTTAAAACTTTTTCCAAAAATAAATAAAGAACAAATTAATTCTTTTGAAAATTTCTTTAAAAAAATTATACCTAATTTAAGTAAAATAGACATTAATTCTGAAACATCAGAAGTTATTTATTTTGAAAATGCTGAAAATGGAGACGAACTTCCTCCTGTAACTTTTAATAAATTAGCTATGGGAATGCGAAGTGTTTTGGCAATGAGTGGAGATATTGTTCAAAAATTATCGGAAGGATACCTTGCTGTTAAACCATTTAAGGAATATAAAGAATTTTCAGGCATTGTAATAATAGATGAATTTGATAACCACCTTCACCCAAAGTGGCAAAAAATGCTTGTGGAAAAATTTACAAAAATATTTCCAAAAGTTCAGTTTATAGTTTCTACGCATAGCCCAATACCATTGCTTGGTGCACCAAAAAACTCGGTTGTGCTAAAAGTAGATAGAACAAAAAAAGACGGCATAACTGCAGAAAAACTTGATATTGATATTTCTACACTTTCGCCAAACTCAATTTTGACTTCACCTATTTTTGGGTTTAGAGATATTATTTCAGAGGCAAATAAAGACTTGTCTAAATTAAGAACAGAAGATGACTACGATGAGATTTTGTTTAATAAAGAAATTGAAAAAAGACTTAATAAATTTGTTAATGAAAATAAATCAGAATAAATTATGATTAAGGTAATAAAAACAGCAGATGTTCCAGACAGTTTAAAGAATGAAAAATTTCAAAAACATTTAATAAGATTAAAAAACAATAAAGCAAAAGTATCTGGTGGTTATTATGGAGCAAAAGATGTTAGAGAAAGTCTAAAAAATGAATTTAATAATAAATGTGCTTATTGCGAAACAAAAGAATTTAGTCCTGAAATTGAGCATTATAGACCACAAAGCAAATATGAATATTTAAGTTATGAATGGACAAATTTAATACCAGTCTGTCGTAGTTGTAATCGTAGTAAATCAAATAAATTTCCTATTGAAAATAAAATCACAATAAAGAATTTAGAAAAATTAGGAACTGCATTAAATATTTTAAATGAAAAAGAAAAACCATATATTCTTAATCCTGAAATAGATAGCCCAAAAGAACATTTTAGTTTTAATACATTGGGCGAAATTTATAGCAAAACTAAAAAAGGCAAAATTACAATCTGTGTCTGTAATCTTAATGATGAAACTTTAATATACAGACGAAAAAAAGAATACGACAACATTTTGAAAATTATAGAAATGGCAAAATTAAATAATACCAATATTGGAAAAAAGACTTTAAATATTATCAAAGAAGTAGTAAATAAAAATAAAAAAAAAGAACACGAATATTCATTGTTTTGGCAAAATATTTCTCTTGATTTAGAAAATTTGATTGACAACAACTAAAATAAAAATATATAAAAATGTATAGAACACATAATTGCGGCGAATTAAAAATTTTGGACGCAAACAAACAAGTTACACTCAGCGGTTGGGTGCAAACAAATAGAAATCTCGGTGGCATGACTTTCATAGACCTAAGAGACCGATACGGAATTACCCAACTCGTTTTTAATTTAGATACAAACGAAGAACTTTGTAACAACGCCAGAAAACTTGGTAGAGAATATGTTGTAAAAATAACTGGAACAGTTGCTGAGCGGAGTAATAAAAATAAGAAAATCCCAACAGGAGAGATAGAAATAATAGTTTCGGAACTGGATATTTTAAATAAATCGGAAACTCCACCATTCACAATTGAAGACGAAACCGACGGAGGTGAAGAATTACGAATGAAATATCGTTATCTAGATTTACGTAGAAATCCGTTACGCAAAGCATTGGAAATTAGACATAAAATGGTTAGCGAAGTCAGAAGGTATCTTGACGAACAATCATTTTTTGATATAGAAACTCCCGTTCTCATAAAATCTACTCCCGAAGGAGCGAGAGATTTTATTGTGCCTTCACGAATGAATGCAGGAAGTTTTTATGCACTCCCACAGTCGCCACAAGTTTTTAAACAGCTACTTATGGTGGCAGGTTATGATAAATATTTTCAGATAGTTAAGTGTTTCCGTGATGAAGATTTGCGAGCAGATCGTCAGCCAGAGTTTACACAAATTGATTGCGAAATGTCGTTTGTAGAACAAGACGATATTTTAAATACTTTTGAAGGACTTGCAAAACATTTGTTCAAAGAGCTAAAAGGTGTTGAAATAGAAGGTGATTTTATTCAAATGCCTTATGCAGAAGCAATGGAAAGCTACGGAAACGATAAGCCAGACCTGCGTTTTGATATGAAAATAAATGATATTTCGGAAACAGTAAAAGGCAATAATTTTAAAGTTTTTGATGAAGCAGAATATATTGGAGGAATCTGTGCAACAAATTGTGCATCAGATTATTCTCGTAAGAAACTTGATAAGCTAATAAAATTTGTTCAAAAACCACAAATTGGAGCAAAAGGTCTTGTTTATGTAAAATGCAATGCTGATGGAACTTATAAATCGTCGGTAGATAAATTTTATTCGCAAGACGACCTAAAACAATGGGCAGAAAAATTAGACGCAAAACCAAACGACCTTATTTTAGTGATTTCTGGCGATAAGGTTCAGAGTCTTAAAGCACTAAGCGAATTAAGATTAGAAATGGGACGCACTCTCAATCTTATGGACAACAATAAATTTGCACCACTTTGGATTGTAGATTTTCCTCTTTTAGAATGGGACGAAGAAACAGAACGTTATCATGCTATGCACCACCCGTTTACATCACCTAAAAAAGAAGACTTTGAGCTTTTGGAAACTTCACCAGAAAAAGTTAGAGCAAATGCTTATGACCTTGTTATCAATGGAGTAGAAATTGGCGGAGGCTCAATTCGTATCCACGATAGCAAATTGCAAGCAACAATGTTCAAACTACTTGGTTTCACCAAAGAAGAAGCACAAGAGCAGTTCGGATTTTTGATGAATGCTTTTAAATATGGTGCACCACCACACGGCGGAGTAGCCTTTGGATTAGACCGTTGGGTTGCACTTTTCAATAATTCGGAAAGCATAAAAGAAGTAATTGCTTTTCCAAAAAACAACTCTGGACGAGACGTTATGATAGACTCACCATCATCGGTGGATACGGCTCAATTAGATGAGCTAAAATTGAAATTAGTTTAACTATTCACCCGCTCACTTCAAGTGAGCGGGTGAATATACACACAAAAAATGAACGTAGATTTTGATTTAGACATATTTTTTAGTCTTTTTGACTTGGCAATTGTAGGATTACTTTGTTGGGGAGCGTGGCTGGGATACTCAAAAGGAGCTATTGTGCAAACAATTTCTCTTTTTGCTCTTGTTGCAGCTTTAGGAATTTCTGCTATCACATCAAAATTTATATATGCTTTTTTTATTTCCAACGGATCAAAAACTCCCGATCTTTTTGCTGCTTTATGGCTTGCAGGACTTTTTACAGCAGGTATTTTTGGTTCTGGTTGGGTTCGAGGAATTGTTCAAGACCGTGTAAAAGAATTAAAAAAGACCAAAAACGACCAATTAATTGGTCTCGGAATGGGGGTTGTGAAAATGTTTTTAATTATTAGTCTTTATTCTTTTGTAATTTATAATGTAGATTATTATGGACATTTTTTACCTAAAAGTGAACAAAGAAGTAAACTTGGAAAAGGCACGTCAAAAGTAGTTCCCACAATGTTCAAATTTTTAAGGTGGAATAAAACAAGAGATGACACAATAGAATTTCAAAATATTGATGATGTTTACGAAAATTTGAAAGATAGTTATCCTAATCAATTTAATGATGAGGAATTTTAAGTGTTCTATTCTTTATTTGCTAAATTATTTATTAAATCACCTGTAAATTGTAAATTTGATTACATGAAAACTTTTCATAAATTATTAAGGCTTCCAAAAGTCTTGCAAGGAAAAGATTTTTATTTTCCTATACAAATAAAAAAAGAATGCTTAGAGTTTGGTAACCAGGGTGCTAATTGGACTTTTATTCCTGGAAATTTAGATGAAAATAGCATAATTTATTCCTTTGGAGTTGGTGAAGATATTTCTTTTGACTTAGGATTAATCAAAAAGTTTGATTTGCAAATTTATGCCTTTGACCCTACACCAAAGTCAATAAAATGGGTTAAATCTCAAAAAACACCTGTTAATTTTAAGTTACACGAATATGGACTTTCGGATAAGAATGGAGAAGTAACTTTTTTTCCTCCCAAGAATCCAAATCATGTATCTGCAACACTTTTAGATCGACCAGAAACCAAAGAAAATGCTTATAATGTTCCTGTTAAAAATCTAAAAACAATACTTAAAGAGCTAAATCATAGCTGTATAGATTTATTAAAAATAGATATAGAAGGAGCAGAATACAGTGTTATTGATAATATTATTGAATCAAAAATAGAAATAAAGCAATTATTGATAGAGTTCCATCATCGTTTTGAAAACGTAGGAATGGAAAAAACAAAAGAAGCTGTTATTAAGTTAAATAAGGCTGGTTACTTAATCTTTAACATCTCTAAAACAGGAGAAGAGTATTCATTTGTGAAAAAATAATATTAAATGAAAATAGAGAAAGGAGCAACAAAATCGCATATTGCACACGAAAAACATCTTGTAGATTTGATACACGAAAAAGACAAGCGTTTTTTTACTATGCAAAATAATGATTGCGTTGCATATCAATTACATACAATAACTTTGGACGCATTAAACCCGTTCTTATCTAAGGAAAATACTTGGCTTACGGTTGGAGACTACCTTGGTTTTGAAGCGAAATATTTTCAAGAGCATAATCAAAAAGTTATGGCTTCTGATATTTCAGATGCTTTTTTGAGTGAAGCAAAAAAAGAAGGCTTGATTGAAAATTATAGCAAAGAAAATGTTGAGCATTTAAGTTTTTCTGAAAATAAATTTGACTATGTATCTTGTAGAGAGGCTTATCACCATTTTCCACGAGCATATCTGGGTGCGTATGAAATGATTAGAGTTGCAAAAAAAGCAGCAATAATTATTGAGCCGATAGATATTTTGGCTAAAAGTGCTTTATTGTTGTATATCAAAAATATAGCAGATATTTTTAGTCCTTATTTGATAAATAAAATATGGAAAAATAGATTTTCGTGGGAAACAGTAGGAAATTATGTGTTCAAAATTTCAGAACGAGAAGTTGAAAAAATGGCTATGGGTATAGGTTTGCCATGTATTGCCTTCAAAAGCATGAATCTTCACTTAAAAATAAAGGAAAATATAAACGAAGTTCCTACAAATCAAAAATTATTAAATAAAATTAATAGAAGAACAAAATTCAGAAACTTATTGAGCAAATTGAGAATTGTCCCTTACAACACCCTTATTTCTGTGATTTTTAAAGAAATGCCAAGCGAAAAAATGTTATCTGAAATGAAAAAAGAAGGTTATAAAATAATACAACTGCCAAAAAATCCATATATAAAATAAAAATTATGATAAATTATCACAACATAATAACAATAAAACCTGGTAAACGTAGCGGAAAACCATGTATAAGAGATTCAAGAATTACAGTTTATGATGTATTTATGTGGTTTGCTTCTGGCATGACGCAGGAAGAGATATTAGATGATTTTCCAGAATTAACAAAAGAAGATATTCTCGCTTGTTATGCCTATGCAGCAAACAAGGAAAAATTAGTTACTCATGCTGCTTAAATTTTGTTAAATGAAAATCCTTTTAGATGCTAATATTTCTTATAGAGTTGTAAATAAAATTAAAGATGTTTTTCCAAAAGCAAGTCATCTTAAGTTTCATACATTAGAAGAGTGTGATGATATAAAAATATGGGAGTTTGCAAAAGAAAATAATTATACAATTATTACAAATGATTCTGATTTTAATGATTTTTTAATGGTTTGGGGTATGCCTCCTAAAATAATATGGCTACGTATGGGAAATTTATCAACAAAAAATATTATAAAGTTATTGATTTCTAAAAAACAAAATATTTTGGATTTTATCAATAACGAGAAAACAGGAATATTAATTTTTGAATAAAAAAATGCTTTTTAAAGATATAATAGGACATAAAGATATTAAAGAAAAATTGATTAATTCGGTGAAAAACAATCGGATAAGTCATGCACAATTGTTTTTGGGTAAAGGCGGAACAGGTAAACTTTCGCTAGCAATTGCTTATGCTCAATACGTTTCGTGCATCAATAAAACAGAAGACGACTCTTGCGGAACTTGTAAATCGTGCAGAAAATATAACAAACTTATTCACCCCGATTTGCATTTTGTGTATCCTGTTGTGAGAACAAAAAAGTTTAAAAAACCTGTAAGTTCCGATTTTTTACCAGAGTGGAGAAGTTTTGTTATAAAAGATAAGTTCCACAGTTACAACGACTGGATAGATGGCATCGGAACTGATAAGTTACAAGGGAGTATTTATGCCCAAGAAAGTCAGGAAATTATAAAAAAATTAACTCTTAAAACTTTTGAGGCAGAGTATAAAATAATGATTATTTGGATGGCTGAAAAAATGAATGTTTCTGCATCTAATAAATTATTAAAAATGATAGAAGAGCCTCCACAAAAAACACTTTTTATTCTTGTTGTGGAAAATGAGGAGCAAATAATAACAACTATAAGGTCTCGTATTCAGCTAATTAAAATAAACAGGCTTAGTGAAAAAGATATTTCCGATGAGCTTGAGAAGATATTTCCTACGGCAGAAGGTGAACTTATAAAAGACTCGGCAAGAATTGCTGACGGTAGTTTTAGTGTTGCCAAAAAAAATATTGAGCAGGTTTTAGACCCAACTTTTATTGATGCTAATACCAAAAATTTTGAGTTATTTACAAATTTGATGCGAATTGCCTACGGAGCAAATGTTTTGAGAATGGTATCTTGGGTAGATGAGATTTGTAAATTTGGTAGGGAGCAAGAAAAATCATTTTTTCAATATGCTTTAAGACTAATTAGAGAAAATTTTATATTGAATATTACACCAGAAAACAAAGATGAGATTACTTTTTTATCGGATAAAGAATATCAATTTTCGAAAAATTTTAATCGTTTTATAAATAAAAATAATATTACAAATCTTTACGAAGAGTTTGGCAAAGCACAGGCAGACATAGAACGAAATGCCTACGATAAAATCGTATTTTTAGATTTAGCTTTAAAAATAGCACAATTACTTCGTAAATAAATTTTGAAGTTTTGAATTTGAGAAGTTTTCAAACCTTCAAACCTTCAAACCTTCAAAATTTCAGAACTTCATAAATTCAAAACTTAAAATGAAAGATTTAGATAACTATATAAAAACAACACGAGGTTGCACGCACTGCGAGTCGGGAGGAAAATGTCGTCATGCAACCGTTAATAAATTAGATACATACAATTGGCTTGAAGATATAAAAGCTCCTAATGAAACCGTAGATATTATTGAAGTTAGGTTTAAATATACAAGAAAAGATTTTTTCTTGAACGAAACAGGAGAAGATTTTGTTGCAGGAGATTTAATTGCCGTAGAGTCATCGCCCGGACACGACATGGGAATAGTTTCACTTACTGGTGAAATAGTTTATAATCAGCTACGTAAATTGAATATTCCGTTGGATGCCGATTTCAAAAAAGTATATAGAAAAGCAAAAGATACTGATATTGAAAAGTGGAAAAAATCTATTGAAAGAGAGACTGAATTATCGCAAAAATCTAAGGAAATAGTAAACGAACTTAATCTTAAAATGAAAATTGGTGATGTGGAATTACAAGGAGATGGCACAAAAGCAATCTTCTACTACACTGCTGATGAGAGAGTTGATTTTAGAGAGTTGATAAAACTGCTTGCAGAAAACTTCAGGTTAAGAATAGAAATGAAACAAATTGGGGCAAGGCAAGAGTCGGGTAGGATAGGAGGTCTTGGAACCTGTGGCAGAGAACTTTGCTGTATCAGTTGGAAAACAAATTTTATTTCTGTTACAACAAAAGCTGCGAGATTACAAGAACTTTCGCTCAATCCCGCAAGACTTGCAGGGCAGTGCGGGAAGCTCAAATGTTGCTTAAACTACGAATTGGATACCTATATAGACGCTAAAAATAATTTCCCCGACACAAAAGTTCGTCTTAAAACAAAAGAAGGGACTGCATTTTTTCAAAAAAGTGATGTCTTCAAAAAATTGATGTGGTACACCGTTAATCCAGACAAATCTTATGTAATAGTTCCTGTTCCTGTGGAGCGAGTGGAAATAATTATTAAAATGAATAAAAAAGGAATTTTTCCAGAAACTTTACTTCAAGACAAAAGAGATGTGGGCGAGATGATTAGAAAAAAACACAATATAAATGCCGAAAGAAGAGATGTTCTTGATGATATTGACAAATCTAAAGGTGTTCTGAAAAAAAATACTGTTAATAAGAAAAAATATAAGAAAAATACAAAATATAAAAAGACGATAAAATTTGATAAGAATGAAAATAAAGATAGAAATAAAAAAACAGAACATTCAAACAAGGCTAAAATAAAAAATAATAACAAGATAAGAACGGTTCAGGTAATTCATAAAAAAAAGAAACAAAATGAAAAAAAATAATGTTTTAATTATCACATTTTTACTGTTTTTTGTTGTAGCTTGCAATAATAATTCTGTTTATAAGGAATCTGTTGATATACCAAATTCTATTTGGAATATGAATAATACCATAAAGTTACAAGCTCATATTGACGATATTGAATTGGAATATAATTTAGATATAAGTATAAGACATGCAGAGTTTTATCCTGCACAAAATTTGTGGTTATTTATCAAAACAACAGCTCCAAGTGGCGAATTTCAAAGAGATACGGTAGAGTGTATTCTTGCCGACGAAAATTATAGATGGAAAGGAAAAGGACTTGGACAAATCTGGGACGTAAAAGTGCCATTCAAAAGAGGTATTAAATTTATTGAAAAAGGAGATTACTCGTTTGAAATTCAGCATGGTATGAGAATGGAACAATTGCCACAAGTAATGAAAATAGGAATACAAATTGATAAATTATAGATTATTAAGTTTTTGTATTGATAAAATTGTTTTATTGTTGCATTGTTAAAATGGTTAAATTATTTAATTGTTAAGTTGTTGTAACACAGCAACTTTAGTAATTCAGCAATAAAATGAATTTTCAACAATGCAACAATTTAACAATAAAACAATATAAAAAAATGTCGAAAAATAAGTTGCAAAAATTTGAGCAAATGGAGGGTTTTGAAAATGTTATTCAGCCAAACATTAAAGACCTTTTGAATATAAACTTCTCATTAAAAGGAAATTGGAATAAGGATTTTTTCGAAAACGGAAATCCGATAGTTTTGGAGGTGGGAGCAGGAAAGGCAGAATACACAGTTGCTCTTGCCGAAAAATATCCCGAAAAAAACTTTATTGCAATAGATATAAAAGGTGCAAGACTTTGGAAAGGAGCAAAAGATGCCTTGGATAAAAATTTGAAAAATGCCGCATTCCTTCGCACAAAAATAGATTTTATAACTTCTTTTTTTGATAAAGATGAAGTTAGCGAAATCTGGATTCCATTCCCCGACCCACAACCACGAAAACAGCGAAAAAGACTTGTTGCTCCTATGTTTTTGAACCGATACAGGCAGTTTATAAAAGAAGAAGTAATAATAAATCTCAAAACAGACAACAGATATTTATTTGAATATACTTCTGCAATGTTGAAAGAAAATAATATTGAGCCAATAGAAAAAATAGAAGACTTATATAATTCCGAAACAAAAAGTGATGTGAAAATCACTAAAACTTTTTACGAAAAAAAATTTATTAAGAAAGATGCCAAAATAACTTATCTAAAATTTCGTATTAGTAGAAATACCGAACTTGTAGATATTGATTTTGAAAAAATATAAATAATGGCGAAAGAACAAATAAATTCACACGATAGTTTTTTTACCAATTTATTTTCTAAAAAAGACGAAGTCGCTGAGTTTCTTGCAAAAACAACACCAAAAGAAATAGTTGAAAAATTAGATTTAGATAGTCTAAAACTAGACTCAACAAAATATATAGACAGCGATTTGAAAAAACATTTTGCCGATGTAGTCTATAATTGTGATTATGCTTTTGAAAATAATGAAACAAAAACTATTAAAATAACGTTTCTTTTTGAGCATAAAAGTTACAGAGAGAATATGCCATATATTCAACTTGGCAAATATTTATTTAATATTTGGTCTGTTCAAAGAAGTCAGGCAAGAGAATGAAAGGTGAAGATGAAAGATTTTCGTTTACAAGCAGTTATCCCGATAATTTTTTATCACGGCACAACAAGTTGGAATAAAAAATCATTTGAAGAGTATTTTGAAGGAATGGATAATTTTTTATTGCAATTTCTTCCACGTTTTGACTATCATCTTGTTGATATGAAAAACTATTCCAACAAAGAAATAGAAAACTTATTTGAAGACAAGCAACTACAAATAAGTCTTTTATTGATGAAAAATATATTCTACGAAACATCATTATTGAATTTAACCCGACAAATTTTTTCAACATCAATAGACTTACCAAACAAAGAATACGAAAATCAATTTTACGAAGTAATAACAAGTTATATTTACTATTCCACAGATATTAACATTCAAAAATTTATAGAAATTATGGAAACACTAAGAACACAGCAATCCGAAAATTTTGTATCTACAGCAATGCAACTTAAGATAAGTGGACGAAAAGAAGGACGAAAAGAAGGACGGCGAGAGGGAGAAATAAAAAAGACAATAAAAGTTGCATATACTTTAATTAATGAAGGTTTTGATAATTTTATGATTCGTAAAATAACAGAATTAAATTTTGTGCAAATAGATTATTTAAGAACTCACGAAAATACAGATGTTGACGTTTTGTATAATTTATAAAAAAGTTCCTAAAAACATTAAACTTGTAGATATTGATTTTGAAAAAATATAAATAATGGTTTGTTTTTTACTCTTTTGTTTGAAATTAGATTAATTGTTGAATTATAAAAGCAAAAACATTGAAAGTAGTATGAATAATTTTATAGATTACAAAAAAATCCCAAGTGACGATAGTGCAAAAGATTTGATTTTGTTGTTAGAAAAAAACAAAATACATTTTGAAATTGAGGATAGAAGTCAGCGATTTAGTTTAGTTGATGACCCTACAGATGACTTTTTTATTGTAAGAATCAAAGTAGAAGATTTTAAGACAGTTGATGAATTGGTGCAAGTTCAGAGTAAAAGTGAGGTTGATCTTTTAGGAGATGACCACTATTTACATACTTTTTCTAATGAAGATATTATTGATACCATAGCTAATCCCGAAGATTGGAGTAGAGCAGAGATAAAATTAGCAAAAAATATTGCTCAGCAAAGAAAAATTGACCTTTCGATAAAAAAGCTAAATAAATTTAAGCAGAAAAATATTGACGAAAATAATAAAAAGGCTGGTAAGTTACTCAAAAACACTTCAAATTGGTTCATTTTAATTGCAATATTTTCTGTAATAAATTCAGTATTTTTAGTAGTGGAACTACCCATAAAGTTTACTTTGGGCTTAGGTATTTCTGAATTTACAAATGGTATTTTATTAGCTTTTACTGGAAAAATGGGCTTATTGAATATTGTTGTAACTGTTTTTATATCATTGATTTATGTAGTATTTTGGTATTTGGCAAGAAAAAAAATGGAATGGGCTTTAATTGCTGGCGTTATTTTTTATGGTTTTGATACAATACTATTATTGGTATTTCAAGATTTTTTAAGTGTAGCAGTCCACATTGTTATAATTGTTTTTATTTTAATAGGACATATAAAAATTCAAAGAAAAAAAATGAGAAGGCGTGAGGCTGAAGGACATGAATAAAATTAATATTTAGCCAATATGAAAAATATAATGCTTACATAATAAGTAGTTAGTTTAGGGCATTCCTAAAAACTCAAAAATCAAGGCTTTCAAAATTCTTAAAGTTTGAGTTTACTCTTGTAAATGAGTATTTTAATGATTTTGTATAACGCAGAGTTTGGGGTTTTTAGGAGTGCCCTTTAAAAAAAGAGTATAAAGTTAGAAGTAATTTCTTATATATATTGATTTTGATAAAGTATAAAATATGAAAATTTCCAAAATAATAATAACTGTTGCTTTTATTTTTTCTGTATTAGCAATAAATAGTTGCTCAACCGAAAAAAATACTGCAACTACACGCACATTCCACAATCTAACAGCACATTACAATGTGTATTTTAATGGATACGAAAGTTATAATTCAGGTGTGAAACGTGTTAATGAAGACTATAAAGATAATTATAGCGAAATATTGCCTATTTTTAGATATTCAGACGAAAAAGTAGTAACTATTGCAGTCGGAGATATGGACTATGCCGTAACAAAAGCAGCAAAAGCTATCACAAAACATTCTATAACAGCAAAACCCAAACTCAAAGACCGTAAAAATGGTCAAACAAAACGGGACAAGGAGTTTATGAAAAAGAATGAATATTGCAATTGGATAGATGATAGTTATTTACTTATGGGGAAATCTAATTTCTACAAGCAAGATTATGCACGAGCAATACGCTCTTTTCGTAGGATTATTAATCTTTATAAAAAAGAAAATACACGATTTGAAGCCACACTTTGGCTTGTGAAAACTTATATTGAGCAAAAAAAATACTCCGATGCCAGCAAATACCTCTCCGAATTAGAAGGAGATGAAAAACATCCTAAAAAATTAGATAAGGAAATAAATCTCACATTTGCAGACCTTTATATGAGGCAAGAAGATTATACCAATGCAATTGTTAGGTTAGAAGCCGCAATTGAACTCACTCGCAAGAAGAAGGAAAAAGCAAGATATATTTTTATTCTTGCACAACTAAATTACGAAATTGGAAACCTTGATGAATCGGCAGATCTTTATAAAAAAGTTATAAAAATGAATCCGCCTTATGAAATGGCTTTTAATGCTAAAATCAACAGAGCCACAGCTTTCCGAAATGGCGACTCCAAAGATATAAAAAGACAGCTTCGTAAAATGCTTAGAGATGAGAAGAACGAAGAATATCAAGACCAGATTTATTTTGCCCTTGCAAATATTGAATTTAACGATGGCAACGAACCAGAAGCAATAGAATATTATAAGTTGTCGGCACAAAATAGTGTCTCTAATGATAATCAAAAGGCGTTGTCGTTTTTGGCTCTTGCAGATATTTATTTTTCTAAGCCAAAATACTTAATAGCAGGTGATTATTACGATAGCACTATGCAATATCTTAATACAGAGTATTCTCGCTATCCACAAATAAGTAAAAAGGCTTCAAATCTTTCCAGTCTTGTTACTTATTTGAGAGAAGTTCAAAATCAGGATAGCCTGCAAATGGTGGCTTCTTGGGACGAAACAAAACGAAATAAATTTATTAATAGATTAATACAGGACGTTATAGAAGAGGAACGCTTGGCAAAGGAACGTGAAGAGGAAATGTATGAGCGAACTTATGACAATGACGGTCTTAATAATAACAACAATAATCAGGGAGGAAAGTGGTATTTTTATAATCCGTCGCTTGTTAGCAGGGGAGCAAACGAATTTAAGAAAAATTGGGGAACACGAAAATTAGAAGATGATTGGAGACGTAGTAACAAAAACACAAATACTTTTGTGGAAGATGAAGAAATTATTGACTCTACAAGAATTACGGATAATAAAACAGTAGAGTATTACTTGCAAGACCTACCTTTAAATGATTCGTCATTGACTGCATCTGAAAATAAAATAATAGAGTCGCTTTTTGGTGCAGCAGAAGTTTACGAAGAGAAATTGCAAGATTATCAGGAAGCAATAAATACTTATGAGCTTTTAATCTCCCGTTATCCTAAAAATATTTATGAATTGGAAAGTTTTTACCGATTATACAAACTTTGTGATAAAACAGGAAACACAGCAAGGTCTGATTATTATAAAAATCAGATAATTACAAGGTATCCAAACAGCCGATATGCCAAAATTTTGAGCGACCCAAATTATATCTTGCAAATAAGGGCAAAAGAACAGAAAGCAATTAGTTTTTATCAAAATACATTAAAAAAATATAATGAAAATAAATATTCAGAAGTAATTACAGATGCAAATTCGGGAACACAAAGTTATCCAGACAGTGATACTTATCCTAATTTTCTTTTTCTAAAAGCAAAAGCTTATGGAAGTCTTGGAAATCTGGACAGCCTTTATGTAATTATGAAGCAGATTGTTGAAGGTTATCAAAGTTATGAAATAGCAGAACTCGCCGCAGAAATAATAACTATTGTAGAAAGTGGAAAATTTGACACCGATATTTATACTGCCGACTCAACTGTTAAACATTTCTATGTTTTAATGGTAGATAAAAAAAATGATATGGCAGGTATTAATTTTAAACTCAAAAAACACGCTGCAAATCATTCAGATAGCACATATACTACCGAAATAAAAACTTTAAACCCTCAATACAAACTTATAATTGTAAAAAGTTTTATCGACCAAAAAGATGTTATGGCTTTCTATAATTCTGTGATAACTAACTTTATACTTAAAGATATTCCTGCCAATGAATACGAGCATTTCGCAATGAGCAAAGCAAACTTAGATGTTTTTATGGAAGATAAGATTACAGAAAAATATCTTAAATTTTTTAACGAAAATTATAAATAGATTTGAGTGTGTAACATATTGGGGGCTTTTGGTAGTTGGCTTTTAGCTTCGCAAAGCGATAAAAAATAAGCCAATAGCCACATGCATGAGATGTTACACATTCTAATCTTTGTCGCTTTGCGAAGCCAAAAGCCAAAAGCTAACCGCCAAAAGCCAAAAGCCAAAAGCTAACCGCCAAAAGCCAAAAGC
>JAOZQN010000196.1 GCA_029932195.1 Bacteroidales bacterium
CTCTACTTATCCATTGATATTCAAGTGTTTACAACTCCGAAACTTTAGTTATTAATTAATTATTTTTATACATTTGTAACCTTTTTATTTATAAAAAAAGCAATTTTTGAATTTTCAAATATCAACATAAAAAATTAATCTACAAAATAAATATTAACTTAAAAACAAAAATCACATGAAAAAAATTATTTCATTATTACTATTTTTAGTAGTTTTTTCTATTGGTGCTATTGCTCAAACTAGCTCTGTTTCAGGGAGTTTTTTGGGAGTAGAGAACCATGAAATAACTATTTTAATAATTCAAAACAAGGAAAATATTAGTATAACAACTACTGATGGTAAATTTTTAATTGAAAACTTATCTGAAGGAGAATACGAATTAGTTATTACTTCTAGTTTTTACAAAGACCACTTTATTACGGTAAACTTAGCAGAAGACGAGAAAAAAGAGCTTAGTTCTATAATATTAGAACCAATTGCCAGCGACATTGAGAGCGACCAAATTCCAACTATTTCTACCGACGACTTGCTTTCAGAAGGTAGTTCGGGGAGTGTTTCGGGACTTTTGCATGGCTCAAAAGACGTGTTCTTATCGGCAGCAGCCTATACCTTTGGTCCTATGAGGTTTAGAGTTAGAGGATACGATGGTGAATTTACTGAAACATCTATAAATGGTGCACCTATGTCTAATATGGAAAACGGCAGAACTTCGTGGTCTAACTGGGGAGGGCTAAATAATGTTACAAGATACAAAAATACCACTCTCGGTCTCAACGAAAGTGAGCATTCTTTTGGAAACGTAGGAGGAACTACAAATATAGAAATGCGTCCTTCAACTTATAGAGCACAAACGAACATAACTTACTCTCTTACAAATAAGAACTACCGAAACAGAGCAATGTTTACTCACTCCACAGGATTGTCTAGTAATGGTTGGGCTTTTTCCGTTTCTGGCTCTCGCCGATGGGCACAAGAAGGTTATGTAGAAGGAACTTTTTATGACACTTGGTCATATTATACAGGTATTGAAAAACAATTTGGTGATAAATTTGCGATTGTTCTAAATGTGTTTGGTTCAAATTATAAAAGAGGAAAACAAGGTGGCTCTACACAAGAAGCCTATGATTTTACGGGAAATAATTTTTATAACCCATACTGGGGATACCAAACAATGTCTGACGGCGAAGTTGTGAAAAGAAACACAAGAATTGCTAAATATCATAAACCAACAGCAATGCTTACAAGCTATTGGACACCAAATAGAACTACCAAAATTACAACAACAGTAGCCTACCGACAAGGACGAGCAGGTGGCTCTTCGCTAAACTGGTATAATGCAGCAGACCCAAGACCAGACTATTACAGAGAACTACCAAGCTACATGACAAACGAAAACAGTGAGATAGCGGTAGGAGAATCATTTCAAGATACAAAATATAGCCAAATAGACTGGGATTATATGTATCGTGCAAATGCAAATAGCTCAGAAACTGTGCCTTCTGGTGCAGATGGAGATACTCATACAGGACTTCGTTCTCAGTATCTTCAAGAAGAAAAAAGATACGACCAAAAATACCTTGTTGCAACAAGCACCTTAAATAAACAAATTGGAAACCACATTTTTATTGATGCAGGCTTAGTTTACAGAGATTTTACTGGTTCAAATTTCAAAACAATAGTTGATTTGCTTGGTGGCGAATATTGGTTGGACGTAGATAAATACGCAGAACGAGACATGGCAGACCCAGACTCAGCACAAAGCGACCTTAATAATCCTAACAGAGTTGTAAGAGTGGGCGACCGTTTTGGATACGATTATGATATTAATGTAATGAAAGGAAAATCGTGGTTACAAACTAATTTTAAATTTAATAGAGTAGAATTTTTGCTTGCAGGTTTTGGAAGCTACACTTCTTTTTATAGAGATGGAAAAATGATGAATGGTAAATTCCAAGAAGATTCTTATGGAAAATCAGACACATTAGAATTTATTGATTATGGTGGAAAATTTGGCATTTTGTTTAAATTATCTGGTCGCCACTATTTGCACGGACACGCAGGCTACATGACACAAGCACCAACGCCTCGTAACACCTACATTTCTCCACGAACAAGAGACCATACAGTTGATAATCCTGTTTCGGAAAAAATTATGTCAGGAGATTTTGGATACACAATGAGAGCTCCTCAACTAAAATTAACTGTTAATTTTTTCTATACAGAGTTTCAAAATCAGACAAAAATAATGAGTTTTTATCACGATGGATATCGTAACTATGTAAATTACACAACAACTGGTATCAATAAGACCCACCAAGGAATAGAGTTTGGAATGGAAGAAAAACTCACAAGCTCACTTACTTTTACTGCGGCAACTTCTATCGGATATTACCGTTGGACTTCTCGTCCAGAAGTGAACGTTTATGTAGATAACAGCTCGGAAATTTTAGCAGAAGGAAAAACCGTTTATGTTGATGGATACCTTGTTAGCGGAACACCTCAAACAGTTGGAACAATTGGACTTCAATATCGGTCGCCAAAATATTGGTTTTTCGGAGGGAATGCTAATTATCTAACAAGCAGCTACTTATCATTTAATCCAGAGCGAAGAACTACCGAAGCAGTAGCTTATATTATTGAAGGAAACGACCAATGGCATGCAATTATTGACCAAGAGAAATTAGCCAGCGGATATACTTTTGACGCTTTTGCAGGAAAATCATTTAAAATTAAAGAAGATTATATGTTATTTTTAAATTTAAGTGTAAATAATATTTTAAATAATAGAAATATTGTAACAGGAGGTTATGAGCAACTTAGATTTGATTTAGAAGAGCAAAATCCAGATAAGTTTGATGCCAAGTATTACTATTTCTACGGATTAAGTTATTATTTGAACGTGAGTTTTAGATTTTAAAATAAAGAACCAAACCTGAAAGCAAATAAATAACAAACCCGAAAGCGTTTTTTTAAACCTTTCGGCGTTTATTTCCTTTATAATATAAACAAACTAAACCAACATAAAATGAAGACAAACAAAATTTTTATTTTATCATTAATATTATTGATGATATTTAACCTAACAAGTTGTGTGCGAGATACTTTTACGCCGCCACCAGACGATTGTGTAGATGCTAATATTATAGCAAATCTTACAATAAAAGAACTTAAAAATCTTTACGATGGCACTAGCCAGATTGTGGAAATAACAGATAATTACATTGTTGAAGCAACAGTAGTTTCATCAGATAAAAGAGGAAATTATTACAAAACGCTTATCATTCAGGACGAAACAGGCGGAATATCAATAGGTATTGATAGAACCTATCTTTACAATAATTACCCTGAAGGACAAAAAATTTACATAATGTGTAAAGGTCTAAACTTGGGATTGAACGGAGGAGTTGTCAGTCTTGGTTCAACTTATGATGACGACGGTGTTATAAAATTTGGACGAATACAAGGACATGTAGTTATTGACGAACATATTATTAGGAGTTGCACAAACAACCCTATTGAACCTACTGTTTTACAGACATTAGACCAAGTTGACGAAAAGTATGTAAATACTTTGGTTAAAGTTGAAAACGTGCAATTTGTAGAAAGCATGCTTGATACTACTTTTGCAAACTCGCAAGCAGACGAACCAATTAGTTACAACCTAAATATTGAAGACAGTTATTCCGCAGTAAGAATTTTACGAACAAGTGGATATTGCTCATTTGCAATGGATAGCGTGCCAAAAGGTAGCGGAACAATGATAGCAGTTCTTGGTCTTTATAATGGTGATTATCAATATGTTATTAACAGACCAGAAGATTTAACTTTTGATAAAGAACGTTTTACTCCAGGTGAGCATATTATCGTTATTCCTCACCTAAAAGATTTTGAAGACTTAGATTTATATTCAAAAGGTTGGACTACACAAATAGTTACAGGAACTGTAAATTGGGAGGTTGGAGAATACAATGATAGTTACTATGCTCAAATTTCAAACTGGAATGGACAATCAAACTCTACATCGGAAGCATGGTTTATTTCTCCAAGTTTTGACCTCACAGAAATAGATGCTCCAATTCTTACTTTTGATAATGCTATGGATTATGAAGGTCCCGATTTACAAGCCAAATATTCTACAAACTATGACGGCACAAGCGACCCTTCCACCGCTGACTGGACTGATTTAACTTTTACATTATCTAATGGAGATTGGAATTGGAAAAACTCGGGAAATTTAGAACTACCAAAAGAAGCAAGTGTTTGTGTAGCATTTATTTATACAGGCTCAAACAGTGATGGTGCAACTTGGGAAATAGATAATATAAGAATTAGAGATAACTATTAAATAGCCCCCTTAATCCCCCAAAGGGGAAATTTTAAACTTTAAACATAAAAAAATGAAATCAAATAATAAATTTAAAAAATATTTTATTCCTCTAATTTTAATAATCTTGTTGAACATAACAAGCTGTGTTAGAGAAGAGTTTGATAGTCCTCCATCAAATATAGACGACCCCGAAATAAATTTAGATGCTAATCTTACAATAAAAGGGCTTAAAGAACTCTATAATGGTGCTGATACCATGAGAATTACAGAAGACTATATCGTAGAAGCAACAATAATATCTTCCGATAGAAGAGGAAATTTTTATAAACAAATTATTGTTCAAGACGAAACAGGCGGAATAATTATTTCTGTAGATAAAAAATACATTTACGAAACATATCCCGAAGGACAAAAAGTTTATATAAAATGTAAAGATTTGTATCTTGGAGAATCTGGTGGATTAACTACTCTTGGACATCTTTTTGACGACGAAGAAGATGGAATAATACATGGACGTATGACAGAAGAACTTGCAGATAAGCATATTATTAAATCATTTCACAATGCACCAATTGAACCAAAAACATATACAATTGAAGAGTTGAAAAATGGAGATAGTCTAACAAATACTCTCATCAGAATTGAAAATGTGCAATTTAAAGCTTCAGAACTTGGAACATTTTTTGCAGATGATGAGGAAGAAAATAGATACCTTTTCGACACTGAATATAACGAAATAATTTTACGAACAAGCGAATATTCTGATTTTGCAACATTTGACCTACCTACAGGAAGTGGAAGTATTGTTGCTGTTTTTGGAAAATATAATTCTGATTATCAATTATATATAAAATATACTGACTGGATAAATTTTAATGCAGAAAGATTTTACGACCCTTACTTTAAAGATTTTAATGACCAAGATTTGTATTCTGACGGTTGGACAACACAACTTATTATTGGTGAAAAAGACTGGGAAGTTGATGATTTAGGTAGTGATAGTTTTTACGCAAAAATGTCTAACTACGGCGGTTCCCCTGAATCAGAAACTTGGCTAATATCTCCAAGTTTTAATTTAACGACAACAAAAAATCCTGTTTTAAATTTTCAAAGTGCATGGGGATATTCTGGTAGTGATATGATTGTTAGATACTCTATAGATTATGACGGAACAAGCGAACCAAACACAGCAACTTGGACAGACCTCAATCCTAATTATTATACTGGTTCAGATTGGTGGACGTGGACAGATTCAGGAAACTTAGAATTACCAAAAGAAAGCAATGTATATGTTGCATTTATTTATATTGACGATACAAATTGTAAAACTTGGGAAATAGACAACATTGGAATTATAGATACAAACTAAATAAATTATGATTTACGAATTATGACTGGTGAATACCTTAATAAATATTTCAGTGTAAATCCAATCGTAATTCGTAAATCAAAAATCGTAAAATCAAACAATCCAAAATTATGGAAATAAAAGGAACTGCAGTAAAAACTGTCCCAAATTATATAAAAGAAAAACATCAACATGTTTTTGAACAATGGATTGAGTCGCTTCCAGAACAATCACGGAAGATTATGGATTCGCCTATTTTATCCACAGAGTGGTATCCTTTGCAAGAAGGAATTATTATTCCAATGGAAAATTTAGCCAAAATATTATCCGAAGAGGTTAATAAAGTAGCTTGGGACATGGGAGCTTATAGTTCTCAAATAGCACTAAAAGGTGTATATAAAATTTTTGTAAGAATAGCTTCGCCAGCATTTGTTATTGGTCGTGCAGCCAATATTCTTGAAACTTATTACCGACCAGCTACAATAAATTTAGCACAAAGAGAAAAAGGGAAAATAGTGTTAGAATTTGATAACTTCTTAAAAGCAGACCATCTAATTATGCACAGAATTGCAGGCTGGTGTTACAACACTTTTGAAGTAGTTAAAGCAAAAAATATTGAAGTAAATCTTAAAAATGTTGATGAAGGTGGAAGTAATTTTAAAACACTAATAATAATAATCTGGGAATAACATAGTTACAAGTATAAAATTGATAAAGTTAAAAGTTTGTAAACCCCATAAAATTTGATTAATTTTAGATTAACTGGATAGCTGTATAGTAAGGTGTTAAAAGTTTAAAGTTATCAAGTTTAAAGTTCGTTCCATTTTTTAAGTAAAAAAACAGTTTCATATAATCATATTAAGCTACTATACAGCAGTTTAAACAAGGTGATAATACTTGAAAAATTTCAAAAAGTGGAACGAACTTTTAACTTTATAACTTTAAACTTTTAACTCCTTAGCTGTATAGCTTCTGTTTATCAGGCGAAAGCAAAATTATTCATTATTCACTGTTCATTATTCATTACTTATTCTTCACAATTTTTACAAATATCAATACTTTTTCTGTCTTTTAAAAGGCGATTAGCAAAATCCTTAAAGCTTTTGTTATCAACTATTTCACTAATAGAATTATTCTTGATATTTCCCAAACTATATTTTGCATCTTTGTCGAAACAACAAGGTAGCAGATCTCCATTGATTGTAACAACAGCAGAATTCCACAAGCGACTGCAACGATTTTTTAGCTTTTTCTTCAAAACATATCTACGAAAAGTCAAAGGGTGATTTAAAATCACCCCTTGACTTTTATCGCTCTTGGCTATAACTTTTTGACTAATATAACGAGAATATTTCTTATCTTTTGGGATAAATTTACTCCCATTTTCATAATCGTATATCTGAGCAGTTTTTAATTTAATACTGTTCACGTTCAAAGACTTACCAAGTTTTATAAAATCATGTTTCTGATGCTCATTTGTTCCAAGAACCAAAAATTGAAGTTCGACAAAAGGGGTTTTACTTTTTAGTTCTTTTTTTGTTGCAATTAGATTTTTTATCCCTTCAATAACTTTTTCCAAGTTTCCAGAAATCCTATATTTTTCATAAACTTCTTGTGTAGTGCCATCTACGGAGATAATTAATTTATCAAGCTTACTTTCTACTATTTTTTTTGCATTTTCTTTACTCAAAAAATGTCCATTGGTAGAGGTTGCCGTATAAATATTTTTATCAGAAGCATATTTTATCATATCAAAAATATTTCCATAAATAAAAGGCTCTCCCTGAAAATATAAAAATAAATTTAATAAATATTTATGAGTCTCATCTATTATTTTTTTATAATCTTCAAATAAAATAGAGCCTCTTTTGCGAGAGAGTTTACCATTTCCACTTGGGCACTCGGGGCAATGCAAATTGCAAATATTTGTAGGTTCAACTGACAAAGAATATGGAAACCCCCAACGAAAACTTTTTTTACTGATATTAGAAACAAAAAGAGAAATTTTTATTTTAATAAAATTAAATATCTTTTTTAGAGTAAGTTTTTTGAAAAAATAAAACATAAATAGATTTACAATTTTTGATTTTTGATAAATAGTAGTAGTTCTTCAATACTAACTTTTATAAATTATTGATAATCAGTGTAAAATGAAGGCAAAAACTTCAGAGTTTAATATTTAATTCTTGTTCTATTTGTTGTATAATTTGTAGGTCTGTCATAATTTATTTTGTTATTTAAACCCACAAGGTTTTTAAAACCTTGTGGGTTTTACTTCGTTTGTTTGTTAGAATTCAAATTTTATAGATAGTTTTTCATCAATTTCTTTTTTATGAAATTCCATAAAATTTTCTCGGTTTTCAAAAATCTCTATTACCTTCTCTCGTTTTAATCTGCTTGCTCTTTCGGTAAAATAACTTTCGTAAGATGTATATTTCCATTCTCTTACATCTTTAACAAACCCATGATGAACAGGATTTTTATGGACATAATGTATGGCATTTTTATAATATTCGGGAGTATCAATAAGATTTCGTTCAAAATTATCAAGAAACAAACTGCCTTTTCGGTCAAACATTTTATTAAATGCTTTGGCGTAGGAATTAAAAAAGTTTGAAAATTGTCGACTGTTTAAACCCGCAAGGTTTTTAAAACCTTGCGGGTTTTTATTCGGGTTTTTACCTTTTTTATTCTTGTAAAATTCCATCAATTCTTTTGTCGATTTTGTTCGTATTACCAAATGAAAATGGTTTGGCAACAAACAATATGCAAAAGTATCAGCAATTGGCGATATATATTTGTGGTATCGTTCAAGAAAAAATGTGTAATTTGTTTCACGTCTAAAAATATTATCATTACCATTTCCATGGTTATAAATGTGATAATAATTATTTGGCAAAAGTTCTATTCTTTTATTTCCCATAATTTTACTCTTTTATTCCCACTCAATAGTTGCTGGTGGTTTTGAGCTTATGTCGTAAACAACTCTGTTTACGCCTTTTACTTGGTTAATTATTTTGTTAGAGACTTTTGCCAAAAACTCGTGTGGTAAATGAGACCAATCGGCAGTCATGCCATCGGTGGAGCTTACTGCTCGGAGAGCAACTACGTTTTCATAGGTTCGTTCATCGCCCATAACTCCCACAGACTGAACTGGTAAAAGAATTGCTCCTGCTTGCCAAACATCATTATATAAATTCTGATTTTTCAATTCTTCAATATAAATATAATCTACTTTTTGTAATATTTCTACTTTCTGTGGAGTAATATCTCCAAGTATTCTAATTGCAAGTCCAGGTCCAGGAAATGGATGTCGGCTCAAAAATTTATCATCAATATTTAGAGCTTTACCAACTCGTCTCACCTCATCTTTAAAAAGTAAACGTAGAGGCTCAACAATTTTAAGTTTCATATAATCTGGCAAACCACCAACATTATGATGCGATTTTATAGTTGCCGATGGTCCATTTACAGAAATAGATTCAATTACGTCGGGATATATTGTACCTTGTGCCAGCCACTTAACATCTTTTATTTTTGTAGCCTCTTCATCAAAAACATCTATAAATTTATTGCCAATTATTTTTCGTTTGGTTTCGGGGTCGGATTCTCCTGCGAGTGCAGATAAAAATTTCTCGCCTGCATCTACTCCTATAACATTTAATCCCAACTCTTTATAAGTTTCAAAAACTGTTTCAAATTCATTGTGGCGAAGAAGTCCGTTGTCCACAAAAACGCAGGTAAGATTTTCACCAATAGCTTTGTGAAGCAAAATTGCAGCAACTGTAGAATCTACACCGCCCGAAAGTCCGAGAATAACTTTATCATCATTAAGTTTTGATTTTAAATCAGATATAGTTGTTTCGGCGAATGAATCTGGTGTCCAATTTTGCGAGCAACTACAAACTTCTACCAAAAAATTCTTTATCATCTGTTTTCCTTCTGTTGTGTGATATACTTCTGGGTGAAATTGTATGCCGTAAGTTAGTTCTCCTTCAATTCTAAAAGCTCCTACTTTTACGTCTTCTGTGCTTGCAATAATTTTGTAATTGTCTGGAACATTAGTAATTGTATCTCCATGAGACATCCAAACTTGCGAATTATCAGATACATTTTTAAACAAATCGTTTCTAATATCCACATATTGCAAATTTGCTCTTCCATATTCTCGTTTGTTGGAAGGCAACACTTCTCCGCCAAATTTTTGGGCAAGATATTGTGCTCCATAGCATACACCAAGCAATGGAATGTGTTTTTTAATTTCGGATAAATCTATTTGTGGAGCATTTTCATCTCTCACAGAAAAAGGACTTCCCGAAAGGATTACTCCTTTTACTCCGTCATCTAATTTTGGAACTTTGTTGAAAGGGTGAATTTCACAATAAATATTGTGTTCCCTTATTTTTCGGGCAATAAGTTGAGTATATTGAGACCCAAAATCTAAAATTATTATTTTTTCTTGCATAAAATTAATTTTGAAGTTTTGAAGTTTTGAAATTTTGAAGTTTTGAAAATACAACTTAATTTATGGCTCATATAGATAATCAAGGTCTTATTTGTGGTTTACTGTAGTTGCAACTTTAGTTGCAGGTATGGGGCTTTGCTCTCATAAAATTATATTACAGCAAAGACACAAACCTGCAACTACAGGCTTTATAATAAAAATATATAGAATAATTAAAAGACCTTGACTATCTATATGAGCTTAATTATCTTTTTTTGTAATAATACCATTTTTCGTGAAAAACAAAGGTAGATAAAAATATTTTAATAAAAAATAAAAACTTTGTATAGAAAAATTTGGTTTATTCATTTTTTTTTTCTTTTTTTCGCAACTTATTTTTATTAAAATCTTTAAAATTAAAAATTATGTTTGAA